>JBFESM010000093.1:0-7180 GCA_041548445.1 Methanothrix sp.
CGCCGAAGTAGAAGCCGACGGCGATTCCCACCAGCTGAATGTAGGCGATAACGATCTCCTTTCCGATTCCATCATCCTTTTCATCCATCACCATGGCGAAGAGCGCAAGCAAGGTGAAGGCGAGGGTCAACGACCCTGCAACGGCCCTTCTCAGCTCTCCCTTGCTCAGGGTCCCGTCTTTCATGCACCCCAAAAAGATCAGGAACAAGAAGACGAAACATACAAAGGCGATCCCCACCCAGGCGTCGACGATGGTAATTGTGGTGCCGCTGCCCTTTCTATCTATCGCAAATATCGTGATCGCCGTGAGGACGACCAGGAGAAAAGTAAAGACAAATGTCACCAAATACGCATGATTGGGCTCGCTTTTACCGCCATCCTTTTCCGTAATTGATCCCTCCTTATTTTTTGATATTCGATAACCGCATTTCTAGCTAATTAAGCTTTCGATATAAATTTTTAGCATATATTATATAGGAAGTATTTTGAGATAGGACTTATTTTTAAAGATATCGACCAAATAAGGGCGAAATGTTTTTTACGAACCCAAGAAATGAATCAAAGACGATCATGACCGACGCTCCCAACTATTGCCGCCAATACGACCTATCCAAAGCCCGAAAGAACGATTCGCCAAAGGTTCCAGCCGGCCATCAGTCTGCGACATAGGTGAAACATCAGCGATCTGGGCGAATCAAAAAGAACCTATAAGGAGAAAGTTGACCAAGTTAAGGGACACAAATCCGGAAAATTAACAACTTAACTGAAATATCGAGGAGTTGAAAGATGAAAGTCGTGGCATTCAACGGGAGCGCCCGAAAGGACGGGAACACCGCCATCCTCGTCAAAAGGGTGCTCGAAGAGCTGGAGAAAGAGGGGATAGAGACCGAGCTGGTGCAGCTTGCGGGCGAGAGTATTCGAGGATGCACAGCCTGCATGGGCTGCATTGCGAGCAAAGACCGACGCTGCACCGTCGAGGACGACGTCGTCAACGACTGCATAAAAAAGATGGTCGAGGCCGACGGGATCATTTTGGCGTCGCCGACGTACTTCGCCGACATCTCGGCTGAGATGAAGGCCCTGATCGACCGGGCAGGGTTTGTCGCTCGGGCAAACGACGAATTGCTCAGGCGGAAGGTCGGAGTGGCGGTCGTCGCCGTCCGGAGGGCGGGCTCGATCCACGCCTTCGACTCGATAAACCACTTCTTCTTCATCAGCCAGATGATCGTTCCGGGATCGAGCTACTGGAACGTGGGGATGGGCCTGGCGAAAGGGGACGTGTTGGAGGACGAGGAGGGCCTTGAGACGATGAGGGTCCTCGGCCAGAACATGGCGTGGCTCTTGAAGAAGATCAACCGTTAGATAAAGATCGTAAGGTCGATCAGAAGTCGAAGAGGGACCTTTGCTTCGCGTTCTCGCCGGGGGCTTCGGCCGATGACGAGGGCCGCCCCTTGGGACCCCTCGCCTTACAGGGCTCAAGGTCGAAGAGCCTCTGCTGCTCGGGGCACTGAACGAGCTGCTCTCTCGACACGCCGAAGGGCGAGAGGAGGCGCAGGAGCGGCGGAAGGGTCTGCTTTTCGATGTAATAGTCGGTATCGATCTTGAGGCCGTTTTCGAGGACGTACTGGGGATCTTCAGCCCGGTCGACGAAGAGCCCCCTGCCCCGGATGATGACGAAGGGCACCCGGTCGCCCACCGAGGGGACGGGGCCGCCTCTCGCCCTCATCTTCTCGGCGAGCTGTACGTGAGGCTGCTTGTTCTTGTAGGACGAGGCGCTCTTGGTGTAGCGCCTGGTGAGTATCAGGTCTTCGAGGATCTCGGGGTCCTCTTGGAGGTCAAGCCTCTGGAGGCGGTCGATCACCGACCTTGCAAGCTCCACCGCCTCATCGACCTTTCCCTCCTGGAGGACCAGCTCCAGACACCGGTTCAGGGTCTTGCTGGTCAGCTCGCACCAGTCTCGCCTCACCGTCTCCATGCCTCGGACCTTGATCTTGTCGCGCCACTCCTCGCCGACCTTCTCGAAGACCCAGAGGGCGTACCTCTTCTTGACGAGGAAGAGGCCCCGGCGAGCGAATGCCTCGAAGACAAGCTCCATCGGCGGCGGCAGGCGGGAGGTCACCGTCTCTGCGATCTTTCCTCCCACAAGCTCCGCCTCCTGTAGGCTGGGCTTGGCGCCGAGCTCGCCGTGAGGCTTGAGCCTGATGAAGACGCTGTCGGTGTCGCCGTAGACGACGGACAGGTCGAACCTCTTGACCTTTTCGGCTCCGGTGGTGGGAAACGAGTCGCCTGCGACCTTTGCCATCTCGCCCGGCAGAAGGGCTTCGCCGTCCTTGACGTAGATCGAGCCGATCTCCTCCACCATGCTCTTGGTGTTCTGGATGTTGGACCGACCGAAGCTCGTGACGGCGTTGGCCAGAGGCAGGCTGTAGAGCCTCGCCCGGGCGTAGCCCGAGTAGCCGTAAAAGGAGTTGAGAAGGATCTTGAGGGCGTACTGCTGGGCATCAAGAAGGGTTCTCTCCTCGTCGCTGGCGGTCTTCATCTGGCGTTTGATCTCGGTCCTTTGGGCAAGAAGGTCGTGCAGGACCCCGGGCACGATCCCCGGCGAGATCGAAGAATCGACGAACTCGCCGCCCGATGGAGACCTCACCACCTCCTCCGACGGAGGCCGCTCGTCGGTGACGACCGTCGAGTAGCAGAGGTTGTGGGCCATCATTATCGAGGGGTAAAGGGACCTGTAGTCGAGGATCACCACATCCTCCACCAGGCCCTTCTTCGGATCGAGGACCGCGCCTCCCTTCAGCTCGAAGCTCTGGGCCGCTCTCGTCGAAGAGAGATCTGCGTCGGGCTTCGGGGGTATGACCCTCTTACGCCCCTGGAACTTTCGAAAGAGGAAGTTTTCGACCATCCCGGTCTGGCCGCCGTTGATCACGTCCTGGAGGAGCGTGCCGCTCGTCTGGGCGAGGGCGATGTACTTGTCCAGAAGCTTCAGGTCGAGGAGGAGGTGGAGCGCTAAGTACGAGTCGCGCCGGGAGTAGCTGACAAGCCTTGCGAACTCCTCGCCGCTCGCAGCCCAGAGACTCTCCATCTCTTTCGGCTCGACGTCGTGCTTCTCGACCCCCAGAAGCTCGAGGCTCGCGTTTCTTAGGGTGTACCGCTTGAGGCTGAATGACGACCTGACAAGGGGCAGAAGGTCGACGACAATCCTTCCCGTGATCTCGACCCTGGTCTGGTTCACGATCTTTCTTACGCGCCAGGGGCTGCCGTCTCGACCGACCCTGACATCGAGGTTCAGCCTCTTCATCCTCTCTTCCATGTACGGAAAGTCGAACTCGTTTGAGTTGTAGCCGGCGACCACGTCGGGATCGTAATCCTTGACTATCTCGACGAACCTGGACAGCATCTCCCTCTCGCCTTTGCAGGTCAGAACGTCCCCCCTCGGACAGTCGACCTCTCGTCCAACGAGGACGAGGTCTTCCTGGCCTTTGTAAGGTGGATAAAATCCCAAACTCACCATGATGATCGGCGAGTTCTCGGGGTTTGGCATCGCCCCGTGGAGGGGGAGGCACTCGATGTCGAAAGCCATATGGCGGAGCGGGGCGTTGGCCCTGGCGTTCTTGCCCTCGCCTCCGGCCTCGGCTGTAAATAGGGGCTTCAGCGACCGGAAGGGGACGGGGCCTTTGGCCAGGGGCTTCTCGACCTTCACCCACCTCATCCCGCCCAGGTCCTGGTCGATGAGAAATCGGTTTTTGAAGAGGATGTCGGTCTCGTAGACTTCTTTGACGCCGGGAACGTTGAGGACTGTCTCCCTGAAAGTTCTGACGGACTTCGGGTCCTTGGCGATGACTTTGAGCATCCTGTGAGGCCGTTCCTGGTAGCCGACGGGCCTGAACCTCTCCACCACCTCGGCCTCCAGATCCATGGCCCTGATGCCATCGATCGCCTCTTCCACCCTCTTCTCGTCCACTCTCGCATAGAAGTAGGGCCGAAATCCCGACGCCTTGCAGGATACGGGCTCCCCTTCGGGGGTGGTTCCGAAAAGCTGGACGACTGGATATCCATCACCGTCGTAGACGTAGTTGGCGTCCAGGATCTGGAAGATCATCATCGGAGATAGGCGCTAAGGAAGTCTTATAGTTTGTTGTGCAGAAAGCACGAGAAATTCGATAACCAGAAAGATTATAACTCAAAAGCCCGATCGGCGATGCGTGCTCAAGGATGTACGAGGTTGTACAACAGCGAGAAAAAGTTGGATTCAATGACGCGCTCAGGGCACCAATAATTGGAGATCTCCACGACGCGTCAGAAAGTCAATATTCTTTGAACCAGGGAGGATGGCGTTGAGAGAGCTAATGTCCGGCAACGAGGCGATCGCCCGCGGGGCGTACGAGGCGGGGGTGACGGTGGCGACGGGCTACCCAGGCACACCGTCCACGGAAATTCTCGAGAACGTTGCCCGGTACAAATCCGATATATATTCCGAATGGTCGCCTAACGAGAAGGTGGCCTTCGAGGTGGCGGCGGGCGCCTCCTGTGCCGGAGCCCGCTCGATAGTGACGATGAAGCACGTCGGCCTGAACGTGGCAGCAGACCCCCTGATGACCCTCAGCTACATCGGCGTTGAGGGCGGGTTTGTGGCCTGCGTCGCCGACGATCCCGGAATGCACTCGTCCCAGAACGAGCAGGACACCCGCCAGTACGCGCGGTTTGCTAAAATCCCCGTATTCGAGCCGGCCGACAGCCAGGAGGCGAAGGACTTTCTCAGGCTCGCGATGAAGGTCTCGGAGAAGTACCAGACCCCGGTGATCCTCCGATCGACGACGAGGGTGAGCCACTCCCGAAGCCTGGTGGATCTGGGGGTTCGGGAAAAGATCGATAGGGAGATCGGGATCGAGAAGAACCCGCCCCGATTCGTTCCCATACCGGTCTGGGGGAGGGTGATGAAGCAGAAGGTGACCGACCGGCTCATCCTCCTCGCAGAAGAGGCAGAAAGATCCGAGGCGAACAGGATCGAGCAGCGCGACAAATCCCTTGGGATCGTGACCGCCTCCATGGCCTATCAGTACGTTCGGGAGGTCTGGCCCGAGGCCTCGGTCCTGAAGCTCGGCTTCTCTTACCCCTTCCCCGACGGCCTCATCAGAGAGTTCGCCGACAGCGTCGACCGCCTTCTCGTCGTCGAGGAGCTGGACGACTTTCTCGAGGAGCACGTGAGGGCTCTTGGGATCGAATGCGAGGGCCGAAAGTTCGTTTCTGGGGTCGGGGAGCTATCCGTCACCCGCCTTCTCGCATCGAAGGCGAGGATGGAAGGAAGCGAGCCGAGAACTTTGGATCTGAGGTTCGCCGAAGGGCTTCCAGCAAGGCCGCCGGTCCTCTGCCCGGGCTGTCCTCATCGGGGGATCTTTTACGCCCTGGGAAGGCACGACGTCGTCGTCTCTGGAGACATCGGCTGCTACAGCCTCGGGGCGTTCAAGCCCCTGGACCGGATGGACATAATCCTCTGCATGGGCGGTGGGGTATCGATGGCCCACGGCTTCGACAAGGCGGGAGACAAAAGGAAGGTCGTGGGAGTCGTCGGCGACTCGACCTTCTTCCACTCAGGTATCACGGGCCTCATCGACATCGTCTACAACAGGGGCTCATCGACGATCATAGTCCTCGACAACAGGACCACGGCCATGACCGGCCATCAGGACCATCCCGGTACCGGAAGGACCCTCGGAGGCGATGCGACGAAGGCGATCTCGATCCAGGATATCGGCAAAGCCTGCGGGATAGAGCGAGTTTCGACCGTCAATCCTTACGACCTCGAAGAGACGGAGAGGGCGATCGCCGAGGAGCTGAGCTCAAAGGAGCCGTCCCTGATAGTCTCCCTCGCCCCATGCCCACTGCGGGAGAGAAGGCGGGTCGGACCTCTCCGAATGGTCAACGCAGACCTATGCAAGGGATGTAAGAAGTGCCTGAAACTAGGCTGTCCTGCCATCGAGATGGAGGGCGAAGTGCCGAAGATCAACAGTTACCTCTGTGGCGGGTGCGGCCTCTGCGAGGAGGTCTGCCCTCACGATGCCATATCCTCTCAGGAGGAAAAATGATGTCAGAAAGCGATATCAAGAGCGTCGTTCTGGTGGGGGTCGGAGGCCAGGGGATCCTCCTCGCAAGCGAGATCGTGGCGAAGGCCGCCATGGAGGCGGGATATCAGGTGAAGACAAACGAGGTCCACGGGATGGCCCAGCGAGGCGGATCGGTGATAGCCCACGTACGCTACGGATCAGAGGTCTTCAGTCCGACAGTCCCCGAGGGAACGGCTCACGCCCTCGGGGCGCTTGAACAAATCGAGGCCTTACGGTACGCCCACTACATAGCCCCTGACGGCCTGGCCGTCGTCAACGCCCAGTCCGTCGTTCCCGTGACCGTCTCCTCCGGGGCTGCGACGTATCCGGAGGACGTGGCCGATCGGTTGAAAAGGGCTTTTCCGAGGCTCGTCTACTTCGATGCCACAGAGAGGGCAATGGAGCTTGGAAACATCAGGGCCGCAAACATCGTTCTTTTGGGAGCTTTTTCCAGAGGCCTCGACCTCCCATCGGAGGCCTGGGAAGGGGCGATCAGAGCCTCTGTCAAGGAGAAGCACAGGGATCTGAACTTGAGAGCTTTTGAGATCGGAAGGAATGTCAAATGAGAGGGAAGGGCAATTTTCATAACGAGAAGATGGAGACGGCATCGCAAAGGGATATCAGAGAGATTCAGACCCGGCGGCTGAAGGAGATAGTGAGGCACGTCTATTCGTCAAACGAGATTTACAGAGAGCTCTTCGACGAGAACAACGTCGCCCCCGAGGACATAAAAACCCTCGAGGACGTGACAAAGCTACCCCTGACGAACAAGGACATCTTGCGAGAGAGCTACCCATTGGGTCTATCCTGCGTCGATCGGAGCAGAGTAGTCGAGATGCACATGTCCAGCGGGTCCACTGGGACCCCGGTCGTCATGCCCTACACCCAAGGAGATCTCGATCAGTGGGCTGAGTGCATGGCCCGCTGCTATCGGATGGCGGGAGCGGTGCCGGGAGACGCCGCCCAGATCACGCCCCTATTCGGCCTATTCAACGGCGGGTTTGGGATGTACCACGGGGCCCGGGCGGCAAACCTCTTCGTCATCCCGGCGGGGCCGGGGAACACCGCCCGCCAGA
>JBFESM010000094.1:0-7156 GCA_041548445.1 Methanothrix sp.
AACTGTCCACATCTTCCACCCCATCGTCTTCGCCATCTTCAGCACACCCTGCTAGGGCGACCGACGCCAGGGTCGCCAACGCGATGAAGATGAAAGCGGCGATTCTCATTCCGGCTCCGCCTCAAAATCGATGCTCACCGAGGTGCTCATCGACTTGATGACCGGCACCTTATCGGCGACGTCCGCAAACATCTCCATGAGGGTCTCGGGATCACCGTCCGCAGCCAGCCGGACTTTTATCTCGATTCGGGTCACCTCTCGGCCGTCCCCCACCCTCTCCAAAACCCCCTCCGCCTCCGACCGATAGGACCGAAGGGCGACATTGTGCTTCTTCGCTCTCGCGATGGTGGTGGTGAGGACGCAGGCGTTGGCGGCGGCGACGAAGATGTCCTCGGGCGATGGGAAGCCCTCGACGCCGCCAAACTCCACGGGCAGGGCGAACTCGACTTTCTCGCCTGAGGGAAAGGCGATCTGGCCTTTCGCTCCCTCAGTCCAGGTCACCTGGTTACAAAAGGAGATCTCTTCAGTCATCAGTTCCAGTTTGGAACTTATTGGTAATTATCACTTTCCCGCAATTTTCGGGCGAGGCGGGTCAACGGTGAGAGTGGTCTGGCAGATCGTCGTGGCTGTGGTTTTCCACCCGATGATAAGCCTCCCCAGGAGCCCGAGGCGGATCGACGTGGACCGTGGCGTCCGACAGGTACGCCAGCCTGTGGAGAAGCTGATGCTCCACTTCCTTTGCTATATCGTGACCTTTTTCGACGGATAGCTCCGGATCGACGATCACGTTGATCTCTGCGTGAAGCCTGTGGCCCAGCCATCTCACCTTGACCCCCGCCACCTCCTCAACGCCGGGAGCACGGGCTGCAGCATTCCTCACCTCGTCGGCGACCTCGGGGTCGACGCCGTCGATCAGCCTCGTCAAGACCACCCGGCCCGACTTCCACCCGATCTGGAGGATGGCGATGGTTATCAACAGCCCCACCAGGGGGTCTGCCCGAGGGTAGCCCGCCCAGACGCCAACCGCCCCGAAGAGGACCGCAAGGCTCGTCAGGCCGTCGGCCCTGGCGTGGTAGCCGTCGGCCACCAGGGCCGCGCTTTTGATCTTGCGACCCACCTTCATCCGAAAGACGGCCACAGCCTCGTTTCCGACAAATCCGATCAGCGACGCTAGAATCACCGCCCAGAGAAAGCCAACGGGCTGGGGATGAAAGAGCCTCATGATTGACTCGTAACCGGTGAATATGGCGCTGGCGACGATCATGAAAACTATGACGAGGCCCGCCAGGTCCTCGGCCCGGCCGTAACCGTAGGTGAACTGATTGGTGGCAGGACGCTGGCCGAGCCTGAAAGCGATCCAGAGGGGGACCGCCGTCGCTGCATCTCCGAGGTTGTGGACCGTGTCGGCGAGGAGCGCAATGCTGCCCGACCGCAGGACTATCGCCACCTGGATGAGGGCTGTTGCGAGAAGCGCCAGAAAGGATACTTTGACGGCCCAGACCCCCCTCTCGGCAGCGAGAAGGGCGGGGTCGGCAGGACCGTGGGCGTGGAGGTGGAGATGTTTGAAGCCGTGCTCGAACCTGCCTTCCGAACCATGTGGGTCGTTCTTGCGGATCATATAGCGATCGGAATAGGGGTCGACCCTCGCCAATTTAAATCTGTGGCCTGTCTTGGACCGGGAGACGAAGATCCGGCATAAAGTATATTGAAGGTCAAAGCCTTACAATTCGGCATGGACCCGCTCCTTCTGCTCCTCATCGGCTTCGTCCTAATATCGGCCATCGCCCTGACCGTGGTCAAGAGGTTCATCATCGAAAATTCCGACTTCTGGATGTCGATGGGCCTCATCCTCGCCGACCGGGGATGGTACGAGAGGGCCGCCCGATGCTGCGAGAGGGCCGTCAAAATATACCCGTTATACGTCCACGCCTGGAACAACAAGGGCCTGGCCCTCTACCAGCTCGGCCGGTACGAGGAAGCTCTTGAATCTCTCGAGGAGGTGCTGACCCTTAACCCGGATCTTGGCGAGGCCTGGCAGAACAAGGGGCTCGTTCTCGAAAAGCTCGAAAGACGAAAAGAGGCAGAAGAGGCTTTCCAAAGGGCGAAAGCCCTGGGCATAGGTCTGTGATTGTGACGCGACGTCAAAAGCTTTTTTGCAGATTATAACGGATAGACCCTCCAGGAGGCAGACACCCATGAAAACGATCCCGACTTTGGTCCTGGCAGCGCTCTTTTTGGCCATCATCGCATCGGCAGGCTCGCCTCATGCCCGCGAGGTGGTCCCGGCGAGCGAGATTCTGGCCAAGATCGAGAGGGGTGAGGCCGTCTCCATCAACAACCTCATCGTCGAGGGAGACCTTAACCTCAGCGAGATCGGTCTGGACGTGGCACCAAAGCTTGGGGCGGGGCTCGGCGCGGGATCGGAGATGGGTGAGGAATCTGAGATCGAGCACCCTGCCCTGGCTGGAGAGGAGAAGTTGATCGCCTCTCCGATAAGCATCACCAACTCCGAGATCAGGGGGAACGTCTACTTCGAGAACATCACCTTCGGCGGCTCGGTGAACTTTGCTGGCACAAACATCGCCGGAAACGCTAGCTTCGCGGAGGCCAAGTTCGCGAACCATGCCGCCTTTTTGTATACCAGTTTCGAAGGAAACACCAGCTTTAAGGAGGCCAGATTCGACGGCAGAGTCTACTTCTCGGGCGATCAGTTCAGAGGCAGAGCCGACTTCGAGGGTGCCCAGTTCGGAAAACTGGCGGGCTTCAGCTACGCAAAGTTCGGCGACGATGCCGACTTCAAGGGTGCAAAGTTCATGGACGAGGCCTGTTTCGGCGGGACCGAGTTCAAGGACGACGCGGACTTTGGGGGGACCGAGTTCGGCGGATACGCCTACTTCGGCCGGGCCCGGTTCAGCGGAAGGTCCCGCCTGGGGGAGGCCCGATTCACCGAGATTGCTAACTTCTACAGTGCCAACTTAGGTGACAGAAGCTAGTCGAAGGAGAGACGAAAAAAAGCGATAAGATAAATAAAAGCGGCATAGATATAAAAAATAAATATATATGATGAATGCCCAAAATTAGATTATGTCTTGGAAGAAAGTCACTGACTACTGGGCAGAGTGGAAGATGGCGGTCGATCGGAGAGGAAACATCGGCCTCTCCTTTGGAGATGACAAGCGAGTTTTGTACGATCTATCCCACGAAAATTTCATCACCATCCTGAACCTGCTGCAGGGACAAAAACCGGTCTGGTTCGATGACGAGGATGAGAGCTTCAAAGCCAGCAGCGAGGTGCCGAAGTAGAATTGAGCCCGGGGAAGCAGGCGATTAAACCTTTTTAAGCTGGCGAGCTACTTTCCCACAAGCGGCGATCCGCATTTGGGACAGGTCATCGACCGGCAGGGAACGCCGGCGACCTTCTCGGCCTCGTAACCGCAACTCGGACATACGCAGGCGATGGGCGGCGCACCTCTTCGCCTCCGGCCGCCTCCTGGCGATGGTCCATATTGCATCAAAATCACCTGCAGTTTCAGTCTATCGGAGATCATATAAAACTTTTTTCTTACCTTCGTGAATTGAGCAAGTTCAGATGCTCACCACCACCCCGGAATCCTCCAGCTTCTCCCTACACCGCTCGCAGTACCTCCAGCCCTTGAAGTCGGTATCCAATATTGAGTTTGAAAAGCACATCACGCAACTTCGGTCGATACAGTGCGGAAGGCCGAAGACGTGGCCCAGCTCGTGGACCGCCTCCTTGAGGACCCTCTCCCGGAAGAGATCCGGGTTGGGGGATAGGCCGTAGAAATCCTGCCGGAGCCTCGCCAGGGATATTATCGCCCGATTCCCGTAGGCCAGGCCAAAGATGAAGTTCAGGTCTGCGACGAAGAGGTCCTCGTCGATCACCCCCAGGACCGCGCCGCCCTCTTCGGGCTCCGGCGCCGGAAGGGACTGGAGGACGGCAGCTCCCTCCAGCTGGCCCCTCTCGGGGACGAGGGCGTTTGCAGGGACTTCTGTTGTTGGCCTCTCCTCGACGGCGCCGAAGATCGATCCGAGCTTCTCTTCTAGAGACGTGATCGCACTCAGGTCGACGGCACCGATGGGCTGGAGGATTATCGTGGTCTCACCCGCATTGCCCTTTTCATATTTTCGGAACCGAAAATTGATCAAAATGGCTCAACGTCTGGGGGAAATAGGAGAGCGATCCTCGATATCATTTCTCGGCGAGGGACTTCTGGTAGGCCTTCCAGCCGGGGCACCAGCCGGTGTGCCACTTCCAGATTTTGGCGATCAGGGAGTTTTGCTTCTTCTCGGCACGCCGCCTGATGGGGCAGTTCTCACAGGTTGGTGGCATGATATCGAGATGGTTTGGATGGTATAAGGAATTTGCGAAGGAAGGCTGAAAAGGTCCGAAATTCGGCGAATTCGACGGGTTCTGCCCTCGATACGAGGGCGAATGAGTTGATATATGAAATCTAAAATAGAAATGTTTGGTGGGCCGCATCTGAAGATCGGGTTCAGGGCTTCTTCAGCCCGTCCAACAGGTTCCCCACCGCCGAGAAGGCCGACTTGACCGCGGTGACGGCCTGGTCGTAGAGGAAAACGCCGAAGATTCCGATCATCATGGCGAGGACCACGATTCCGATCAGGACTGCTATCACCAAGCTTATCAGGGTCAACTATTTTTCACCTCTTGGAAACGCCATTCGCTCTGGTGCCCGCGGACAGATCCAGAGATCCGGATCGGACGGACCTGATCTTTAGGCCGTCCTGAAACCGGATCATGAAATCCAAAGATCGCAATTCTCCAGCGCCACAGGCATGGAACTTCAGCAGCCCTATGCGCTCATCCGATAAAAAGGTTTGACAGGACGAGAGGATGGGAAGCCTGAGATATGAATAGGGTCTTCCGAAGATGGCAGGTTTTTTGGATGTTGTCTTGCGCGTCTCTTCAAGCTGAGAGGGAAACGGCGATCCGAATGAAAGCCGACTGACATTTCAGACCTTCGCGCCGTCGCCAGTTCGACCTATCCGCGAAAAATATTTTGGTGGTATCCTCTATTCTCCACCCACTCCTCCCACTTCCTCCTCTGATTTCTCCTCCCCACCCGTCTCCTTCTCCTCAGACTTCTTCTTCTTCTTCGCCGCCCCGCCGGACCGCGCCCGCAGCGCCTCCTCGTATGCCCGGATCGACCGCTCCAGGTTCTCCTCCCGGTCCTCCAGCTTCGAGAGGTTTCGGTAGGCTATCCCGAGGTTGTTCTGGGTCTCGGCATACTCCCCGGGGCTGGACTCTGGGGTTCTTACGGCCAGGGCCTCCTCGAAGGCCCGGATCGACCGCTTGAGGTTGGCGCCGTCCTCGGGGCCGCTGGCCGGGCCCGAGAGGATGACGAGGGCTCTTCCGAGGAGGTTCTGAGTCTCGGCGTACTCCTCTGGGTGGGACTCTCGGGTCCGCACGGCCAGGGCCTCCTCGTAGGCCTCGATCGCCATCTTGAGCCCCTCCCGGTCCGCCCAGTGGACCTCGCTTCCACTCACCTGGGGCTCGGACTCCAGGACCAGGGCCTGGCCGAGGAGGGTCTGGGTCTCGGCCCGTTCCTCGGGGTGGGAGTCGGCGGTCCTGATCTCCAGGGCCGCCTTGAAAGAGCTGACGGCCTTCTCGAGAAGCGCCTCCCGCATCTCTCCATCCTCGACCTGGGCCAGGGCCATACGAGCCCTTCCGAGGCTGTTTTGGGTCTCGGCATAGTCCTCTGGGTGCTCCTCCAAAGTCCTGAACTTCAGCGCCTCCTCGTAGGCCCCGATCGCCTTGTTCAGGTTTGATGCTGCGGTTGCCGCCACGTCTTCGTCTTTGCCTTCGAGCCTGGACAAGAGTATGTGTGCGTCGCCGAGGTTGTTTTCGGTCTGTGCGTGCTCCTGGGCCCTGCCCTCGGCGGCGTAGAGCTTCAGGGCCTCCTCGAAGGCTCCGACCGCCCGCTTCAGGTTCTGCACCCTCAGTTCTTCCTGCGCACGCTCCTGCCCTGCCTGCCAGGCCTGCTTACTCCCACCTTTGCCGCCGGTCTCCGAGAGGCGGACGAGGGACATCCCGAGGCCGTTTTGGGCCTGGGCGTGCTCGGCGGGGTTCTTTACGGGCTTGTAGAGCTTGATCGCCTCCTCGAAGGCCTCGACCGCCCGGCGCAGGTTCGTCTCCCTAGCCCCCTCGAAGGACTGGCCGTAGTAGCTGAGCCCCTGCCTGAACCTGACCTCCCCCCGGACAGCGGGCTCTAGCCTCGGAACGTCCCTCAGGATCTGGTCGTAGATGGAGAGCGCCTTCTCCACCTGCCCCATCTCTGCGAAGTCGTCGGCGCTCTTTGCCAAAAGCAGGATCACGTTCCTGTAAGTCTTTCTGGTCTTGTACTCGGTGGCGATCCATGCAAGAGCCGCACCGGCTGCCGCGCCGATTGGTCCTGCAATCCAGGGGCTGCTCATCTCGATGGCCATTTTACCCGAACTCCCTCTTCATCTAGAATCCCGAAATTTGAAATTCAAAGAGCAGGCGCGTGACATTTCTCCTTGGTGTGGACGGATCTGACAATCCTGCCTGAAAATTCCCACATCTTCCACCCCAAACGCCTCTCCCCAATAAATTAAATACATACTTCGCTTATCTAAATTCCGGCTAAGGGTCACCTCTCGAGCGATTCGAGTTATTTCGCGCCTTTATTGTGTCGGGGTGGTCCTCGCCCAGACGCTCCCGCAATATTCGAAGAGCCCTTTCCAGGTTCTTTCTGGCTCCTTCAATGTCGCCCAAGGATCAAAGGACGGGGCCGAGGTTGTAGACGATTCCGGCCATCTTGGGATGGTTGGGGCTGTAGGTC
Organism: Methanothrix sp.; assembly: GCA_041548445.1. Taxonomy (GTDB): domain Archaea; phylum Halobacteriota; class Methanosarcinia; order Methanotrichales; family Methanotrichaceae; genus Methanocrinis. The sequence continues at coordinate 6,846 of JBFESM010000094.1, forward strand.
GCCTTGGGGATCTTCAGGGCAAGATCAGATAATCAAGAAGGCTTTGCTCGAAATATCCTATTTGTGAGATACTCCCTGTCGAAACTATATGGAGACGTGGAAGAATGAAGAAGACCGAGATCTTATCAGCCGTTTTTCTGACGATATACATTGCGCTGGCGGGTTTGGCATCGTCTTCTCCAGACCCGTTGGAGAACGATACCCTGGAGGTCCAGATCCTCGCCATCAACGATCTGCACGGCCAGCTGGAACCGCCCCAGGGGAACGTGGCGGTATATTACGACAGCAATTGCCAACTGGTCCAGGTGGCG
>JBFESM010000095.1:0-7152 GCA_041548445.1 Methanothrix sp.
AGACATCACCAGCGACGTCGGCGTTCCCACCATAGCCGCGGCCTCCGACGACGTCAGGCTGAAGGACCCGGCGCTACTCACCATCGGGATGGGCACTCACACCAGCGCCGAGGTGGCCGATCTGCGGGCCCTGACCGAGGTCGCCCAGTCCAGGCTGACCCAGATCCACGGGGCGAGAGAGGACACTACGACCGCGGACTTCAGAAGACAGATCGGCTACGATAGGACCAAGAGGCTGAACAAACACTGGTTCGAGGACTCAGAGACCAGGCCCTTCTCCGAGATCGAGTCTCAGGACACCGAGGACTTCCTGGACGACATCAATCTGATGCTGAAACGGCTCGAAGGGGCCGGGATGGACAGGGCGATCGTCGTCGACCTCACCCGCCAGGAGATCGCAGTTCCCGTGGTGAGGGTGATCGTGCCGGGCCTTGAGCAGAGCGCCATGGACCCGGACCGGCGGGGCAAGCGGTGCAGAGATGAGATCAAGAGACATCGTCGTCTTTCTCGGGCCAAGCCTCGATAGGGCCGGAGCCGAAGAGATCCTGAAGGCCGACTATCGGCCTCCCGCCAAACGGGGCGACGTCTTCAGGGCCGCAAAGGAGGGCGCGAGAATCGTGGGGCTCATAGACGGCGTATTCTTCCAGGACAGCGCCGTCGCCCACAAGGAGGTCCTCAGGGTCCTTGAGATGGGCGTGGCGGTCGTCGGGGCCTCCAGCATGGGGGCTCTGCGGGCCGCAGAGCTTCATACCTTCGGAATGGAGGGGGTGGGCGAGATATTCCGGCTCTATCGGGAGGGCGTTCTCATCTCGGACGACGAGGTGGCCCTCATATTCGATCCGATCAACTTCTGCCCCCTCTCCGAGCCTCTGGTCAACATAAGGGATAACGTCAGGGCCGCCCTGGAGAAGGGAGCCATCGACCCGGACGCGGGCGAGAGGATCCTCGCTGCGGCATCATCCCTCTACTTTCCCCAGAGGACCTACGACCGGATCCTGGAAGAGGCGAAAGGTATCGACGAATTTCAGCGAGAGGGCTTTAGAAGGTTCCTACGAGAAGAAAAAAGAGATCTCAAGAGGGAGGACGCCATCCGGGCCCTGAAACGGATAAAGGAGATCGCAGGATAATCATGATAATCAGACTGAAGGCCTTCGCACGTTTCAGAGACCTTCTGGACAAGGAGATGGAGGTCGATCTTCCCGAAGGCGCCACCGTCTTCGACCTTATGAAAAACCTGGCTTCGAGGTCTTCCGACCTCACCGACCAGATCTTCGACGCCTCCGGCAAGATCAGAGAGGACGTGAACGTGATGGTCAACGGCAGACACTTCGAGTCTCTGAGCGGCCCCGAGACGGCCCTGGCGGCAGGAGACGAGGTGGCCCTCTTCCCGGCGGTGGTGGGCGGTTAAAGCAGGCTCTTTGATCGATGCGATATGCGATATGCGATATTTTGAGGCCGAAAGATGCTCGATTTGGCAGATGAGGTGAGGTACGAGCGGCAGATCAGGCTCTTCGGGGCCGAGGGCCAGAGGAGGCTTGAGAGGGCGACCGCCCTAGTCGTCGGGGCAGGGGGCCTCGGTTCCTCGGTTTCGACCTATCTCGCCGTCGCGGGCGTGGGGCGGCTGATCATCGTCGACGGCGACGTCGTCGAGGAGAGCAACCTCAACCGCCAGATCCTTCACTGGACGAAAGATATCGGGCGGCCCAAGGCCGTCTCGGCTGCCGAGACCATCAAAGGCCTCAACCCCGAGATCGAGGTGGAGGCGGTCGCCCTCTTCGCTGACGAGGAGAATCTGGCGGACCTTGTGGGAGAAGCCGATCTGGTCGTTGACGCCCTGGACAACTTTCCTTCAAGATACCTTCTCAACAGAGCCGCCATTGGGTGGCGGGTACCCCTATTTCACGGGGCCATCTCAGGATTCGACGGCCAGGCCACCACCATCATCCCGAAAATGACCCCGTGCCTTCGATGCATCTTCCCCCGACCGCCTCCGAAAGAAACCTCCCCGTCCCTCGGTGCCACATGCGGCGTCATCGGCTCGATCCAGGCCTCAGAGGTCATAAAGTACCTGACGGGAAAGGGCGAGCTTCTCTGTGGCAGACTCCTCATCTGGGACGGCACGAGAGCCCGGTGCGACGAGATCCCGATCGAGAGAAACCCCGGATGTACGGACTGCGGAGAGAACTTTAAGTAGGCTCGCGGCCGATGATATGGCATGGAAAGTTCTGGTGATGAGGCGTCTGAGACGAAGTCCGGGAAGAGAAGAGCCCTTCTTCTTCTGGGCTGTCCCGAGGTTCCAGTCCAGACCAGCATCGCCCTCTACCTGGCCTTCAGGCTGAGGAAGAGGGGCGACGAGGTCGTGATGGCTGGAACCGGCGCCGCCCTCAAGCTGACGAAGCTCGCAGATCCCGAGGGCCATTACATCGGCGAAACGATGAACATCGACCGGTGCATAGCCTCCATCTCGGAGGGGAAGAGGGACTATGACCTCTGTTTTGCCTTCGCCCACAGCGACGCCGGCATAACCTACGCTGGGACCATGAGCTACATCTCCAAGGCAGAGCTATTCGTTCTGATCTTCGGCAGGGGTGCCGAAGAGCTGGCCGAAACCGTCGAGTTCGACTGCAGAAAGCTGGTCGCAAAGGCCGTCCACGACCCGATGCCGCTGAAGAAGCTGATAGATGAGGTGATCGATTGAGCTGTATCGAGGAGATGAAGTACGAGATCCTCCTATCCCAGTGCTCTTTCAAAGAGGCAAGAGAGTACATAAAGAAGAACTTCAAGGAGAGTCACGAGGTCCCGCCCGGCTACAGGATCTTCAACGTATACCTTATCGGTGTGCCGCCGCTCCTGGTCGGCGTCGAGGACGACAAGGTGATCTTCCCCTACACCAAGCCCTGTTACGGGACTTTCGTGATGCGGATCGAGGGAAAAGAGGAGATCGAGAGGTTGAGGTCGAAGAGATGAGGGTGACGGTGAGAGCCTTTGCGAAGTTCAGGGAGATCGCGGGCGAGAAGACCTGCCTCGACCTCGAAGAGGGCTCCACCATCGGAGATCTTTTGGAAGCGATCTCTGCCTCTCATCCCCAGCTCAGAGCAGATCTATTCGACTCTGACGGGACCATTGGCTATGGGGTGACGATCCTCAGGAACCGAAAGGGGCTCGAAGTCCCCGATCCTCAGAAGACGGCCCTGGAAGAGGGGGACGAGGTGGCGCTGCTACCGCCATTTTCTGGCGGGTGAATCGGGAGGCGCAAGGTTTGATCGAGATCATCGAGGACGATTTCTCCGTCGAAGAGGTGGTGGCCAGGGCAAAAAGGCCCGATGCTGGGGCCGTAGTCGCGTTCCTTGGAACCGTCAGGGACGACGGAATTTCAGGGATGGAGGTGGAGGCCTATCGGGAGGTGGCCCTTGAAGAGCTGGAGAAGATCCGAGAGGAGGCGATGGAAAGGTTCGATCTGTTGTCCGTCGACGTGATCCACAGGGTTGGGACCCTCTCGGTGGGGGACGAGATCGTCCTGATAGTCTGCACAGCGGTCCACAGGTCTGCGGCCTTTCGAGGGTGCGAGCACGTTATTGATGAGATAAAGAGACGGGCGCCCATCTGGAAGAAGGAGATCAGGGCGGATGGCGAACGCTGGGTGTGAATAGGTCCGTCGTAGGGATCTAAAGCGTCCGAGGCCAAGCTCAAACTATGGGAACATATCGAAGGTTATTCTCCTCGTCCCAGACAATGTAGTGAGGCTCGGTCCGGGGTATCAGGCCGTAGAGGCAGAGGCCCCCGTTCAGCTCTTTGATCACGAAATAAGTGTCGGCTATGTGGGAGGTCATTCTGATGCTCTTTTGGCCCGACTTCACCACCACCACGTTTACGTCGCTCGCCTCCTTCCACTTCTGGAACATCCGGCTGGTGGCGTTGAGCATCCTCTCGTAGCCGAAGGCAAACTCCATCGAGTCGAGGCCCATGACGTTGAGGATGGGCCTTCCTGTCCTCTCTCTAAGGGAGTCCCAGTGCTTGAAGAGGGTTTCATACCACTGGTCGCGGTCGCCTCCGGGCTCCAGCACCATAACGTTGGAGGGGACGAAGACATCTCTTGGTGTGAGCTGGTAGCCGATGCTTGGAACTATGTGGACCGCTCTTCCGTTCTTCACCGAGTTGGAAGCGAGAGCCGTCAGCACCTGGTAATACCTTTTGCCGACGCCGTGATCGATCTCGAGAACGTTGCAGGACCCGAACTCAAGCCCGCCGGTGATCTTGTCAAAATCGCTTATCCCAGTGGAGATGCAGTCTTCGCAGGGGTCGGATATCCGATCCACGTCGCTTAAGATGCTGATCTGGGGGCTAATGCTTTCAAGGCTTGGCTCAAAGTAGCAGAACCTTCCACCGTGGAGGGTGCAGGTGTATATCTTCTGCTTAATCTCCACCCCCCTCAATTTATCCAGCTCGATCTCTCGCGCGTACCTGGTCGTCATCCTTTCGGGACGGTTTTCGCCGGATAGGGGGGCTGCCATCCTGATGTTCTTCAGGGTCACGACGCCATCGACGATGTAGTCGAGAGGCATCAGATCTGCCGACTCGCTCACAAATATCAGGTGGATTCCCATGTCCCGGGCGAACTCGCAGATGTTCTGCTCCAGGCTGTGCTGAGCATCACCGAGGATGTGGGCGGTGTAGTTTATGACGGCATCCCAGCTGTCGATGACGATCATGGGGTCGTCCATGTCTTCGGCCTGGTCCAAAAATGTCTTGAAGAAGTCGAGAACCACATCGTAGCTGGAGCCCTCCTGGCCGACGTTCTTGAGGCTCTCGAGAAGCATTTTTTGGGTGGCGTTGACCACGTTGCTGGGGGGGATGGTCTCGTCGATCCAGGGGAACATGGCGTAGACTCGGTGGGGGTTGACCCGGGTGGAGATGTACATCCCGTTCATCTTCTTGCATACGGTGTTCATGATCTCCAGGGCTAGGGTCGTCTTCCCGGTGCCCGGCATCCCCTTGATAAGAAGCGTCTGGCCCTCTTCAAACCCGAAGAAGTCGTGTATTTCAGACGGTATGCGCATATTTTGCATCCCAAATCTCCAACGCTAGTTGGAAGCACGTAGCATGTATCATATATAAGGCTAATTTTCGACAGTTCGATCTCCGGCCCTCATCCATTGGTGATCGGTCGGAATCTATTGCGATTCGGTCTGATGGGCGCATTTCTTCATAAGGTTCATGAAAGTTCCGACCTTCTCCGGTTTCACTTTGAAGGACATGGAGATGGTCACGTCGTCAGAAATCTCCTCGAGCTGAGCCACCACCGATAACCTCAGAGAAGGCATCACTACGGCGCCGCCCTTCTTCAAAGCGGCCTCGAAATTCTCCAGACATTCGACATCTTCTGCGGTTTCAGAAATCCCTTTTGGCTCGCTGGATCTCCACAGCTTGGAGGGGCCGACTTCCACGAATTTGCATTTGCCTTCAGATTTCAGAACCGAAAGGTACTTTATGGCGGTGGTTTTGCTGACTCCCGCCTTCTTTGCTACGTCCACGGTGGTCAACCCAACTTCTGAATCCTCTATCGCCTTGAGAATTCGCTCCTCGTAAGATGCCATTTTTTAGTCAGCCTCGCCCTCTGTGACCCTTTTTAGTGTCCCGATTCTCCTGATCGACGAACTTCCGAAATTAGTATCAGCTTCGACTTTTTCGTATATAACCTTCTTGTTGACAGGATTGCTCATTACGAGCATTCCAACGGTTTAAAGCATTTAAATCATCGAGTCCATAAAGGTCCTCGATGACCGGCAAATATTCCGCCATTTCAGATGACGATCGCGCCGAAGGCTCCAAAGATCGGCCTTACGACCCCCAGAACTGGCCGCCGATTAGGGGGGATTACAGGCTGGAAGATCCCGAATCGCGAATTGCGGTGGTGACTCTTGCAACCCAGTTAAGAGCGAAGGGGGCGGCGATCTATGGTCCCTGCAAGACCGAGAACCTCGGAGTGGAGAAGGTGGTGGCAAACCTCATCTCCAACTCCAACCTCCGCTTTCTCCTGGTCTGCGGCGCGGAGTCGAAGGGACACCTTCCGGGCGATTCCATCCTCGCCCTTCACAGAAACGGGATCGACGAAGAAGGAAGGATCGTGGGATCAAAGGGGGCGATACCCTTCATCGAGAACCTCTCAAAAGAGGCGATCGACCGGTTCCAGCGCCAGGTGGAGGTGATCGACAGGATCGGCCTCGTCGACGAGGGGGAGATCGAGAAAATCGTTGTGAAGCACCGAGGCCTTTCGGGGCCCTTTCCTGAGCCGCCGATGGATGTGGTGAAGAAGAGGGCAAGAAGGGCGAGGGATGAGGCGTCGGAGGGCGACGCCATCTTTGGCGAGGGGGTAATTCTCGACGTGTCGGCCTGGCTGGTGGCGGAGGTGGGGGAGGGTTCGGTCCCGTCATAGAAAGATGAAGGACTGCCGAATGTCTTTTTACCAATCGTTCGGACTTCTGAGACGGGCGAAGAAGTTTTTATAATATGGTGATAGATTTGGCCCGTTCGCGGCTCCGTCTCCCCATCCGGACGGCCACGATAGGCCAAACCCGAACCGAAGTGGCGGCAGAGCCGGATATTCAAGTTCAAGACCGGCCCGCTGGGGCCGGATAGCTCGTCCCCGGAGGCGCAAAGTCATATGGCAGAAAACAGGTTTGAGGATGGCATCTTCCTGATGCACACGGACAGGTTCGAGGAGGCGGTCGACTTCTTCAAGAGCTTCGTCGATGCCGACCCGTCCGACGTCGAGGCGTGGTACAAGCTGGCGGTCGCGTATCTGGGTGCGGGAAGGTTGGACGAGGGGCTTGCCAGCACCGAGCGGGCCGTCGATCTGAAGCCCGACGACCCGGAGCTGTTGGATTTGATGGGCGGGATATGCTCCCTCAAGAACGACGACGAGACGGCCCTCGAGTACTTCGAGAGGGCGATCGAGGCGAGGCCCGACCACGCCCGGGGCTGGATCTCGAAGATCATGACCTTGCGCACCCTCGACAGAATCGAGGAGGCGATGGAGGCCTATCGAGAGGGCGTCGAGCAGGCCCCGAGCCTCAAGGACCCCGAGGAGTGGAACGATCTCGCGGGGGCGATCTTCGATCGGGGCGATTACCAGGCCACCATCGACTTTCTCGA
>JBFESM010000096.1:0-7083 GCA_041548445.1 Methanothrix sp.
GCCCTCCTGCTTCAGCCGCTCTATGACGTGGGCGTCGTAGGGTGGGATGTACCCCTCGAGAATCCTCGACGAGCAGTTCGTCTCAATCCCCCTCGTCGATATGCAGCTTTTGATGGCTATGGGGACCCCTGCCATCAGGCCGGACCAGGGCGCTTCGTCAAACTCCCTCGCCCTTTCGAGGGCGGAGTCCTCGGACAAATTGTTGTAGGCGTTCAGCTTGCTCTTCTTGATCTTCTCGAAGAGGGCAAAGATCTTCTCCTCGGCCGAAGCTCCCGTCGCCAGCTCATCCTTCAGCTCTCTCAACATGGCGATCACACGATCCTGGGGCTCTTGAAGTAGCCGTTCTCCCTCCGAGGAGCGTTTCTCAGCGACTCTTCCTGGGAGATGGACTCGGTCACCACGTCCTCCCGGAAGACGTTGGTGAGGTCGACGACCCGGTAGGTGGGCTCCACATCCTCGGTGTCAAGCTCGTCGAGCTGATGGAAGTAATCTAGAACCGAGTTGAACGAGGCGACAAAGCCCTCTTTCTCCTCCTCGGCGACCTTTATGCTGGCAAGCCAGCCTATATGATCAACATCTTCTCCTGTAATCATCGTTATACCACGCTGATTCTTATCTCTGGGTGAGGAAGAAAATCCTCGAAGGCTATGAACCTTTTGCCGAGGATCGCGAAAATAGAACAAGGCAAAACGATACGATACAAAACCAGAACAAAACTAACACAAAACAAAAAAGGGTCGTAGCGGACTCGCCGGGATTTGAACCCGGGACTGAGGCTCCGGAGGCCTCCGTGTTATCCAGACTATACTACGAGTCCAGCTAGGATTCCAGCACTATCTCAATGTTGACGTTCTTGGGAACCTGTATCCGCATGAGCTGACGAAGGGCCCGCTCGTCGGCGTCCAGGTCGATCATTCGCTTGTGCACTCGCATCTCCCAGTGGTCCCAGGTGGCGGTTCCCTCCCCGTCGGGGCTCTTTCTAGTGGGAACTACCATCCTTTTGGTCGGGAGCGGGATCGGCCCTGCCATGTGCACGCCCGTCCTCTGGGCGATCCCTCTAACCTGGCTGCATATGTCGTCCAGGGAGCGGGGGTCGGTTCCAGATAACCGTATTCTTGCCTTCTGCATAACTCAAACACCATAAAAATTGGAGTTAGCGGGGGGTGATGTTCATGCACATGCCCGCTGCAATTGTCTGGCCCATATCCCTGATGGCGAACCGCCCGAGCTGTGGGATCTCCTTGACCTTCTCGATCACCATCGGCTTTGTGGGCGTCACGGTGACTATGGCGGCATCGCCGGCCTTGATGAAGGCTGGGTTCTGCTCCTTTACCGCACCGGTCTTGGGATCGAGCTTGGCCTTGATCTCGCTCAAGGTACAGGCTATCTGGGAGGTGTGGCAGTGGAAGACAGGGGTGTAACCCACGGAGATGGCGCTCGGGTGTTGCAAGACCACGATCTGGGCGGTGAACTCCTTGGCCACGGTGGGCGGCGAAGTGACATGCCCGCAGACGTCGCCTCTCCGGATATCATTCCTTCCGACGCCCCTAACGTTCCAGCCGATGTTGTCGCCTGGCAGAGCCTGCTCGGCCTCTTCGTGGTGCATCTCGATCGTCTTGACCTCGCCGGTGACGTTGGCGGGCTCGAAGATGATCTTGTCACCCTTCCTGATGATCCCGGTCTCGACCCGGCCCACGGGGACGGTCCCGACACCGGAGATGGTGTAGACGTCCTGGACGGGCAGTCTCATAGGCAGGTTGGTGGGCTTTTCGGGCTCTTTCAGGTTGTTCAGCGCCTCAAGGAAATTGGGTCCGCTGTACCAGGCGAGGTTGTCTCCACGGGCAACGATGTTGTCGCCAACGAAGGCGGAGAGAGGTATGAAGGGTATCTCTGAGATCTTGTATCCGACCATCTGGAGCAGCTTTCCGACCTCTTCCTTGACCTCTTTGTACCGCTCCTCGCTGTACTTGGAAGCGTCCATCTTGTTGATGGCGATGACAAGCTGATTGATGCCGAGGGTCCTTGCGAGGAATACGTGCTCTCTCGTCTGGGCCATGACCCCGTCGGGGGCTGCAACTACCAGAACCGCAGCGTCCGCCTGGCTTGCACCAGTGATCATGTTCTTGATGAAGTCTCTGTGTCCGGGACAGTCCACGATCGTGAAGTAGTACTTGTCAGTGTCGAATCTCTGGTGGGCAATGTCTATGGTGACGCCCCTCTCTCGCTCCTCTTTCAGGCTGTCCATGACCCAGGCGAACTCGAAGCTGCCCTTCCCCTTAGACTCGGCTTCTTTCTTGAACCCCTCGATGATATGTGGAGAAACCGCGCCGGTCTCGAACATCAGCCGTCCTACGAGAGTGGACTTCCCGTGGTCGACGTGCCCGATGAACGCCAGGTTCATGTGTGGCTTCTGTGATGCCATCTTTATCTCCTCCGGTTAACTCTTAACTCAGTATTCACGTCTCTTCCGTTTAAATCTTTTCAGAGAAGGCCTCAAGCCTTCAGGTAATCGCTGGGCTTAGGCATTTCGGTCTTTAAACCCTTGCGGCCCCTGATCTGGCGAACGGTCTCCACCATCGCCGCTGGGGGGATGGGCTCAAAGCCGGCAAACTCCGTGCTCCAGAGGGATCTGCCCTCGGTAGCTCCTCGAATCGCTCCTGCAAACCCGAAGAGCTCAGAGACCGGTGCCTTCGCCTTGATTATTATCATGTCGCCCTCTGTCTCCATGCTCAGGATCATGCCTCTTCGGCCCTGGATCTCGGACATGGCGCCGCCCATCTGCTCCTGTGGAACCTGTATAAAGACGTTCTGGAAGGGCTCGAGTAGAGTGGGGTTCGCCATGAGGATGCCTGCCTGGACCGCCTGCCTGACCGCAGGGATGACCTGTGCGGGTCCTCGGTGGATGGCGTCCTCGTGGAGTTTGACATCTATCAGCTTTGCCTTTACGCCCTGGACCGGCTCTCTGCATATGGGGCCGTTCTTCGTCGCCTCGACGAATCCCTCCAGCATCAGCTCCATCGTCTCTCGAAGGTACTGGACGCCCTTGGTCATGTTGATGAAGACGTTGGACTCGAAGATGTTGGATATGTTCTTGGCCTCATCCTTGCTCAGCCCCTTGCTGATCAGAATGTTTCTCCGCTCCAGCTCCTCCATCTTCATGGAGACCTCGCCGGACTTGATCGCATCCACCACCTCGAGCTCGAGAGGCTCGATCTCGATGTAGAAGCGGTTGTGGTGGTTGGGCGACTTGCCCTCAACGGCACCGGGAGTACTTCCTGTGATCGACTCTCGATAGACGACGATCGGAGGTGAGGTGGTGATCTCGACGCCTTTGTCCCTCTGAATCCTGTAGGCTACGATCTCGAGGTGGAGCTCGCCCATACCGGCCATAAGGTGCTCGCCGGTCTCCTCGTTGATCGTGATGTTGAGGGTCGGGTCTTCTTTCGCGACCTGCCGCAGAACCTCGACGAGCTTGGGAAGATCGCGGGTGTTCTTCGCCTCGACGGCCACGGTGACCACTGGCTCGCTGACGTGCTTTATGTCCTCAAAGGGCGTAGCCTCCCTGTCCGAGGATACGGTGGACCCGACGAAAGCGTCTCGCAGGCCCGTAACGGCCGCGATGTTCCCCGCGGGGATCTTCTCGACCTCAATCCTGTCGGCGCCCATGAATATCCCCGTCTGCTGGACCCTGTTCGGCTTTCCAACGCCGGAGATGGATAGCTCCATTCCTCTCTCCAGGGTTCCTGAAAAGAGCCTGCCGGTCGCAACCTCGCCTGCATGGGGGTCGACGGATATGTCGGTCACCATGAAGGCAACTGGACCCTTGGGGTTGCAGGTCTCCATCGACTTGTAGAGCTTGCTGCTCTTGTCGCCGTGCCATATGACCCCGACACGCTCCTTCTGAGCTTTGAGGGGGCTTGGGAGGAAGCGGATTACCATGTCGTTGACTGCAAGGTAGAGAGGGCACCTCTCGGCGAGGGTCCTCATGTCTCCAACCTGGCAGTAGTCGTAGACCTCGCCGAAGCCGATCCCTGTGCTCTTCATCTGGGGAACGCTGATCGCCCAGTTGTAAAGGGCGGACCCGAAGGCTACGCTCCCATCGGCGGCGTCGACCTTCCAGCCTGCCTTGTACTTCTCCTCGTTCATGCCCCTGATGAGCTTGTTTATGTTGTCGATCAGTTTTCCAAGGCGCAGCTGCATCTCCTGCTTATCCACCTTCAGCTCGTTGAGGAGCCGATCGACCTTGTTGACGAAAAGAACAGGATGAACGTTCTCTTTGAGGGCCTGTCTCAGAACTGTCTCGGTCTGGGGCATTGCGCCCTCCACAGCGTCCACGACGACTACGGCACCGTCCACGGCACGCATAGCCCTCGTGACGTCACCGCCGAAGTCGACGTGACCTGGGGTGTCGATCATGTTGATGAGGTACTCCTCACCCTTATACTCGTGGACCATCGAGACGTTGGCGGAATCGATCGTGATCCCTCGTGCCTGCTCCAGCTCGTCGAAGTCCATAAATAGCTGCTTGCCCGCCAGCTCCATGGATATCATGCCGGCTCCCGCAAGCAGATTGTCAGATAATGTGGTCTTGCCGTGATCAATATGCGCAACAATACCGATATTTCTGATCTTCTCTGGCTTGTCCATCAGCGCGGTTACGCGCTCAGCCATCTTCTTCCTCTTGCCCATATCAAGCCTCGCGAAATTTAAGATAAAGCTCTGAATCTAAGCTTCTGAATCTTGGAGTCTCGGTTCCATTTTCGTACACCTATATAAGCCTTCGGCCCTCGATGATGCTTCTCGAACGGTCGCCACGATCGATTTTTTCGTCGCAGGATGGCGTTTGAGGAAGATCCCAAAATCCGGGTCATGGATACGGGCTATTTAAATATAGCAGAAAAAACGATCCCATGCACCGCATTTGTGGTGTCTGAAAGAATTGGCCAAAAGTTTGCGGTTTTCAACGGTCGAAAGCTGCGACTCAAACCCGAGCATAGAAGATATAGAGCACGGACACAGAATATGTAGAGCATAATAAAGCATCGAGCATCAAAGAAGAGCATCACAGGACCCTCGCTTTGAGAGATGTCCTTGGGTCCCGTTTGCGCCAGGGACGCTCGCCCAGTTAGGATATACAATATCAATTATAAAACTATGAGTAAAGCTTATATCGGTGAGGTGGGACGTTCACAGGGTTTTCAAGATGGCACGCTTGGTAATGAAGTTTGGCGGATCCTCGGTGGCCGACGGGGCGAAGCTCCGAAACGTTGGAGAGCTTGTAAAGAGCCTGAGCGATGAGAACGAGATCGTCGTCGTGACCTCTGCCCTGGGTGGGGTCACCGACGACCTCCTCCAGTGCGCCAGGGCCTCGGCCAACGGCGGCAAGGTCGAGGAGATAGTGACCTTCGTGGACAGGCTGAGCAAAAGACACATCCAGGCCCTGATGGAGGCGGTCAGGGAGCCTGGAATCGTAAAGGAGCTTAAAGATGTCATCATCCAGAGGCTGAGCGAGCTGGAGAAGGCCTACATCGGCATCTGCTACCTGGGCGAGCTCTCCCCTCGGTCCATCGACAGGATATCCAGCTACGGCGAGAGGCTTGCAGCCCCGATCCTCTCCGGTGTCCTTAGGGACCTGGGCCTCAAGTCCAGGTACTACTCCGGAGGCGAGGCCGGGATCATCACCACCAGCGATTACGGGAACGCAAAGCCCCTGGAGAAGACATACGACCTTCTCGCCCAGAGGCTGACCCCCCTCGACGGGGTCCCGGTGGTGACGGGGTTCATCGCCGAGGACGAGAGGGGGAACATCACGACTTTGGGCCGTGGCGGATCGGACTTCTCGGCGTCGATCATAGGGGCGGCCATCGGGGCGGACGAGATCTGGTTCTGGAAGGACACCACCGGCGTTCTCACCACCGACCCGCGGATCGTATCCGAGGCGAAGAACATCCCCGTCATATCCTACCGGGAGGCGATGGAGATGTCCTACTTCGGGGCTAAGGTCCTACACCCGAGAGCGATCGAGCCTGCCATCAGGAATGGAATCCCCGTCCGGGTCAAGTGCACCTTCGATCCCCAGGACCCCGGAACCTTGATTGTGAAAGAGGACGTGGCCAAGGAGGACGTGATCAAAGCCGTCACCTTATCGAAGAACGTGGCCCTCCTGACAATATCCGGCGCCGGAATGATCGGGACCCCCGGCATCGCAGCCAGGGCCTTTTCGGCTCTGGCCAACTCCGGGGTGAACATCATCATGATCAGCCAGGGGTCAAGCGAGGCGAACATATCCGTCGTCGTCGACGAGCCCCAGGTCGAAGCTGCCGAGATCGCCCTGAGGGCTGAATTCCCCACCACCATAGTCAGGGAGATCTCTCACAACAGGGACGTGGCGGTGATCGCCGTAGTCGGGGCCGGAATGGCGGGAACTCCCGGAGTTGCCGGAAGGGTCTTTGGGGCGATGGGCAGGTCGAAGATCAACGTCTTCATGATCAGCCAGGGGTCAAGCGAGCACAACATATCCTTCGTCGTGAGCATGACGGAGGCAGAGAGGGCGATCCAGGAGCTGCACAGAGAGTTTGGGCTTGAGGGCGAGGCGAAGAGGTGAAGAGATGAAGAAGCTGACTTACGCAAAATCCGGCGTCGACATAAGGGCTGAGGAGAAGGCGATCTCTGCCATGAAGAGCGTGATGACCGGCAAGAGGACGGGGATCGGCGCCCCCATCACCGACATCGGCCATTATGCGGGACTGATCGACATGGGCGAGTTTGCGATCGCCATGACCACCGATGGCGTCGGAAGCAAGGTCCTGATCGCAAACGAGATGAAGAAGTGGGATACGGTCGGGATCGACTGCATGGCGATGAACGTCAACGACCTGCTCGCCATCGGGGCCGAGCCCCTGGCCTTCGTCGACTACCTGGCCTTAGAAAAGGTCGACCCGGAGATGACAGCCCAAATAGCAGTCGGCCTGGAGAGGGGGGCCGAGATCTCGAACATCAGCATCGTCGGAGGCGAGACGGCCTCCTTGCCCGAGATCATCCGGGGATTCGACCTGGCGGGAACCTGCATCGGGATGATCAAGA
>JBFESM010000097.1:0-6999 GCA_041548445.1 Methanothrix sp.
CCCCGAGATCAGGTCAGGCCGGAGGGGCCTCGTCGTCTCCCACGGAAACACCCTCCGCGCCCTGGTCAAGCACCTCGAAGGGATCTCGGACCGGGACATCTCTGCGGTCGAGATCCCGACCGGCGTTCCCCTCCTCTACGAGCTAAACTCTGAGCTTAGGCCCCTCTCTCGCCGCCTTCTGGGCGAGATGGAGTGAGCGGATCACAGGTTCTCGTTCTGGTAAGCTCCCTCGTACCCCTTCTCCGCAATGTCGCTTAGCCGATAGAAGGCGAGCTGGATCAGCCGGGCGTTTCTCTTCAGCCGCAGCCCCTTTGGGTTGTGGACTACGAGAAGCGACTGGCTCCGGCCTTGATAACCGGGGTCCCAGAGGGCGGTCTCGACAGTCGCCCCGCTACGCAAAAGGCTCGACCTCGGCCGTGCAAGGGCGGTCAGGGCTTTGGGTATGCTGACGGTCTCGTTGAAGGTCACAAGGTAGCATCCCGCATCGAGGCGGACCCAGCCAGCATCGTCGAAGGCCATCTCCTCGGTCTTCGAGACCACACGCTCCTTGTTGTCGTAATCCACGGCCCCCGCCGTCACGAACCGCTCCACGGATCTGAGGGAGAGGTCGACCCCGCACATCTGAACCTGGACCTCAGTGTCGATCATCTCCCGGACGACGCCCCGGTCCAGGATCTCCACAAGCTCTTTGCCCGCAATTATCGCCATATCAAAAACGCTCCATTCGTGCTCCAATTTATAGTTCAGCCCTTCCTCAGAAGAGATCCTCTTTTCGGTTCCGGCCTTTGGATGAACATTTGGACAACCACTTGGAAGACTATATTAACGGCCCCAACAAATTGTCTTTCGGGTGTTGAAGTTGTTCGAATGGCTCGTGATCCCCATCACTCTCGCGCTCGTACTGCTCGTCCTGGCCGCGCCTCTGATCATCATCTACCTATTCTTGCGGCTCACGGCAGAGGCCTTCTTCCAGGTGGGGTTCAGCCACTGGCACGCCCTTCTGATGGTCTTCGGAAGCTTTGCGGGTAGCGCCGTGAACGTCCCCCTCCACGCGGGGCTGATCACGTCTTACCCCCCGATCTTTCTGGAGGCGGCCTCGCTCATCTCGCCGATGGTGGACCTATCCTTTCCCACCACCTTTCATCCCGTCTCCCTGGCAGTGAACCTCGGCGGATGCATAATCCCCATCTTCGTCTCCCTGACGATCCTGGTCAAATGCCACGTCTCGACGAGAAGGGCGATCCTGGGAACGCTGATCGTGGCAGTGATAACCTACAGGATGGCGATGCCGGTGGCAAACGAGGGTATCCTCCTTCCCGTCTACGTCCCCCCCACCCTCGCCGCCGTCTGCGGCCTCACCCTCGCAAGAAGGCTCCAGGCGGCCCCGGCCCTCGCCTACATCAGCGGGACGATGGGAACCCTCCTGGGTGCTGACGTATTCAGCCTCCTCACCCCCGGCGTTCTCGCAGAGCTTGCGCCTCCGATGGTCGGCCCAGGATCGATGGACATGAGCACAAAACCCCTCGTCCTCTCCATCGGCGGGGCAGGGGTCTTCGACGGCATCTTCCTCACAGGGATCATGGCCGTCCTCCTCGCAGCCTTCGTAGTCCACTACTTCCACCGATCGGGCCAGATCAGTTCAAAGAGCTGCATCGACCCATGACGTGACCGTCGCAGAGTTGATGGGAGGGATTTGGAGTTGAAGGTCGCCGTCCTATTCTCTGGTGACGCAAGCTCAATTTGGAGCCTCCACCTAATCCGGAAAGCAGGGCTTGAGGTGGAGTATCTCGTCACGGCGAAAGCATCCCAAAGCTTCCGCATGTACCAGCACCTCGATCCTGATCTGGCCAGTATTTCGGCCCTATCTCTGGCCATCCCTTTGATCGAGTTTTGCGCTGAGGAGGAGGACGAGATCTCGCCCCTCATCAAAGTCCTCGCGAGCCTCGATATCGACGGCCTCTGCGATGGAGCCGTCGCCTCGAACATCCGACGAAACCGCCTGGTGAAAGTCTGCCAGAAGCTCGACATCCAGCTCGTTTTGCCCCTCTGGCACAAAGACCCCGCGGAGATCCTAGCGATTATGATCGAGGAGGGCTTCGAGATCATGATCGTGATGTTGAGGGCAGAGGGCCCCGATGATAGCTGGCTTGGGCGAGTTCTGGATCGGAACAATCTGGATGAATTTCTTCGAGCTTGCGAGAAGAGCCGGATCAGCCCCCTGGGCGAGGGTGGCGAGTTCGAGACGATCGTTCTTGCGGGCCCCGGCATGCAGGGCTGAGTAGAGTTGGATTTCGAGAAGAGGCGGTCTGGAAAACTGGGAACGCTTGAGATCAGAAAGTCAAGGCATGTGAACTGATAGGTGCCCCCAAGGCGACTTCTTGCCTCAGAAGGCCAGGCCGAAGAGGTTCAGGATGATCACGGCGATCGCCCCCGGCGCCCCCAGGATGGCGCATATCAGAAGCACTGGCAGGCTGTAGGGTATGGAAAGGCCGCCGATGACGTTGGCCAGGTACAGGATGATCAGGCCGAAGAGGGTGTTCACGGCCAGGAATTTCACGGACCTCATTATCAGGCTGAAAGATACGTAGATCGCCAATAGAAGCAGCAATCCCAAAATCAAGATCTCCACTTGCACCACGGATAATCACCTGCCACAGGGTTATTTATGATTTTTCGTCTTCGACCTTGAGAACCTCCATCTCGCTCTCCAGCCGGTGCCGCTCCTTGGTGTCAAGGGCGAGAGGGTCGATGTGAATTATCAATATCCCCTTCTTGAGAGAGACCTCGTCTCTCTGAGACTGGATGAACCTCAGAACCGACTCGTAGTTGCTCTGGGTTATTAGGTACCCAAGACCCTCCAGCAGAATCAGGGGCTCCTCTGCTTTGGAGAGGAAGTCGGAGATCATGCCGGAAAGCCTCGGGAAGTTGGTAGGGTCCACGTGCCTGTACTGGGGATCGATCCCGGCCGACTGGGTGAGCCAGATCACCCTCTTCGGGGAGAGGCCGTACCTCTCCATCAGCTTTTCGGGATGGTACCTGCTTATGCATAGCCCCTCCACGCCCTGGTCGATGAGGTCGCTGAAGGCCCTCAAGCTCTTTACAGGCTTCTCCTCCTCGATCACGTAGGTGGTCCCAGGAGCGAGACGAAGCTCTATGGGGTTCAGACCGTATTTGGCCATCAAGGGCTTTGCGGCGCTGGATAGGTCGAAGCTCGGATCAAACTCCTTGATCGCCTTTCCTAGGCGCCTCAAGGCCGCGAAAAATTCCCCACGGCTCAATCTCGAGCTTGAGTCGACCTTCACCGCGCTTCTGCGGGGCTCCTCGCTCAGCTCGACCATCTCCGGATCGCAAGCGACGCCCTCATCCGGCCCTCTCATACCAGAGAAGAGTTTATCGCTCGCCATCATCTCCTCAAGGTCCCTTTGAACCGTCATCTTCGCGGGCTCGTCGAGCCCCCTCAAAAGGGAGTCCGCGAAGACCTTGAATAGATAGGCAGAAAGGGGCCCAAGGAGGAATATCAGCTTCTCGGCCTCGTTGATATCAGAGGGCAGCTTTTTGTTGACGAACTTGGGCCTCGCCAGGAGCACTAGCCTCGTTCGGCCCTTCTCGGAGAGACCTTCGAGGGCGTGGACGAAGTCGAGGACCTCCGACTCAGGGACCAAAGATACATTCTCTTCGATCAGCCCTTCCAGGCAGTCCAGGAGGATTATGCTGTTCTTGCTGCTCTCCACGAAGGACTTTATGGTTATGAAGAGGAGAGGGAGGTTGTTGGGAGCGATATACCTCTCGCCCCGGCCCTTCTCGTGGCTGAGCCTGACGATGGGGGTCTCGGTGAAATGCCATCTCAACCTGATCTTGTCGGGATCCGACGAGGTTATGCACAGCCCCTCTATCCCGTGAGTTATCTGGTCTATGAAGACCTCGTAGGCCTTCTCCGGGATTATGTAGGTCTTTCCCGGATCGAGGGTGTAGATGGGCCTGGTCTCCTTGATCACCTCGACAACCGGCTTTACCGCTACCTCCTCTTCCACGATCATCCTGGTGGCCGAGGGACCAAGCGAGCCGGTCAGTGTCTTCTCAAGCCGGTCCCTCAGCTCGAATAGCTGTCTCGCATCGATCCCCTCTCTTGTGGTGTTCAAGTCGGCGAGGTTCATCTCGACGACGTTTTTAGCCTTCTCAGCTCCGATGTACCGTGCCACCGTTCCCTCAAGCTCGTCCACCGTCCCGACCCTTATCACCATGCTCTCTCCAAAAGGCAGGACGGGGCACGGCTCTACCCTTGGACAGATTTTGTATATGTCCACGAAGCTGTCGGCGAGGGCCTTCTCCTCATCGGTGGGCTCGTGGATCAGGGAGAATAATACGTAAAGGGTGAAGTTGACCAGAATCGACCAGAAGAAGGCATGAGTCCAGACGTCGAGCTGGAGGCCGAAGAGGGCTGTGGGCCGGAGTAGGGCAATCCCGAAGGGTCCGTTTGCGATAAGATCATTCGAGACCCACCCGGCATCGACGAGGGTCGGAAGGAGGGCGGAATAAATCCAGATGACGAAGCCCGCAACTAGACCTGCAACCGCCCCGTGTCTGCACCCCTTCTTCCAGTAGAGACCGCCGAGGGCTGCCGGGGCGAGCTGGCAGACGGCTAGGAATGATAGGAGGCCGATGTCCACGAGGGCTGGAAAGCCGACGAGAAGAGAGTAGAGGTACGCGAGGGCCAAGACCAGAATTATGTTCAGCCGCTTCAGGGTGAGGATGAGGGACGGCAGGTCTCTTCCCTTGCCGATCTTCCGGACGATGTAGGGCATCTCGAGGTCGTTTAGGATCATCGTGCCCACCGTCACCGACGAGACGAGGACCATGGCGGTGGCGGCCGAGGTCCCGCCGATGAAGACGAGGAGGGCTAAAATATCCTGACCCTGGCTGATGGGTATGGACACCATGAACATGTCCGCCCTTCCGGACGCTCCTAGAAGGAGGCCGCCCCAGGCCACCGCCGGGACGAAGAGGTTTATCAGCAGCATGTAGAGGGGAAAAAGCCACATCGCCTTTTTCAGGTGTTCTTCATTGGAGTTCTCCACCACCATGACGTGAAACTGCCGGGGGAGAAAGAGGATCGCAAATGAGGACATTACGGTTACGGAGAACCAGGAGACGTAATCGATATCCAAAAGGCGGGAATACTCGGGATGGCTCGCGATCCCGCTGACGATCTCGCCGTAGCCGCCGAAGAGGCCGTAGGTTATGTAGAGGCCCGCGACCAGGAAGGCCACCAGCTTTACCACAGACTCGAAGGCCACCGCCGCGATCAATCCCTCGTGCCGCTCCAGGGGGTCGAGATGTCTCGTGCCGAAGATGATGGCGAATACGCCCAGAAGGACGGCCACGATCAGCCTTCTCACCCCCAGGATTTCGTGATATGAGCCGCTTATTATCGTCAGCGACTCTGATATGGCTATCAGCTGAAGGGCATGGTAGGGGGTTATCACTATGAGAATCGCGATGGCGACGAGAGCTCCGATGACGTAGCTTTTCCCGTACCGGAAGCTTATGAAGTCGCTTATGGTGGCTAGGCGGTGCTCCTTGGAGATGGTGATCATCTTTCTTACGACCGTCCAGCCGAGGAGCATCACCAAAGAAGGACCCAGGTAAATGGGGAGAAATCCAAGTCCGTCGGTGGCGCTCCTTCCGACGCTCCCGTAGAAGGTCCAGGCGGTTACGTAGACCGAGAAGGATAGGCCGTAGACGTAGGGATTTGAGACGATACTCTTGCCCTGATCGCGTTTTCGTTCGGCGTAATGGGCTACGCCGAAGAGGAGGAGCAGGTAAAACACCATAGCAGCCAGGGCAAGAACCGGGTTGATCAATTCGAGGTCCACCTGTCGAAGAGATAAGCAAAGAGGATGATCATAAGCCAGACCGCGATTATGTAGGCTAGTATCGAAAAATGACCGGTGGTTTCCTCTCCTCCCGCGACCAGAGATAGGATCGGCCAGTTGAGAAGAACGCTCCCGAGGACGAAGAGCAAGATCCAGAACTCATCTTGCTCCATCAGATCTTTCCGCGATATCGTCATGGTGACTACAGGCCTGAAGGTACTACAATCCCCTTTTGAGATATATCTACCGGATGCTTTTCAGCCGTTTGAGACGGTCAGCGCCGTCTGAGCCGCTGGGCACGCCTTCGTCAAAGTCGGTTTCGACTTTGAAATGCACGATCGCAGGACATTCGATTGCGGCAGCTGACAAATTGCCCTAATATTATGTTAATGAATGTCTTATCATATTTGGTCCTGTTGGACGGCGCGAATCCCGCCACCCGGAGCGCTCGTCGCCTCCTATCTGCGGACTGCTTTTATATCAGAAACCTATTCTCCCCACGGTGACGTTATTTGGTCCTCAGAACTCATTATTCAGGTGATATACTTCCGGAGATGGACGGCTCAGAGGTCACGCTGGCGGGCTGGGCTCACGAGGTTCGAGACCTTGGCGGGATCTGCTTTCTCGTCCTGAGGGACCGCGAGGGCTTCGCCCAGGTGACGTTGGTAGCAAAGAAAGTGGATAAAGACCTCCTCGAAAGGGTGAGGCACCTTAGCCGGGAGAGCGTCCTTCTCGTGCGGGGAAGGGTTAAGGGCGAGCCGAAGGCTCCTCGGGGCTACGAGATCATCCCCTCGGAGATTGTGGTTCTGAACGAGGCAGATTCGCCCCTGCCCATGGACCCCACCGGAAAGGTGGGGGCAGACCTTGACACCAGGCTCGACTCACGGTTCGTCGACCTGAGACGGCCTTCGGTTCTGGCGGTATTCAGGATCGAGAGCGAGGTTCTTCGCTCCTTTCGAAACTTCTTCTCCGAGAATGGGTTCATCGAGGTCTGCACCCCAAAGGTGGTGGCTACGGCCACCGAGGGCGGAACCGCCCTGTTCCCCATAACCTACTTCGAGAGGGAGGCATTCCTCAACCAGAGCCCTCAACTCTACAAGCAGATACTGATGTCGGCGGGCCTGGA
>JBFESM010000098.1:0-6995 GCA_041548445.1 Methanothrix sp.
CACTCTAAGCGCATATTTAATTTCCGAAGACAGCGAGGGGAACGTCAAAAGCTCCGGCAACATTGAATGACCTGATAAAATAGATCACGACCGAGAGAGGCCCTCATCCCCTCTCGATCATCGTCCCGACGCCCGTGTCGGTGAATAGCTCCAGAAGGAGGGCGTGAGGTCTCCTCCCGTCGACGATGTGGGCCGACTGAACCCCGCCCTCCACGGCCTTGACGCAGGCCTCCACCTTCGGGATCATCCCGCCGGTGATCACCTTATCGTGGACCATCCTGCTGAAGTCGGAGATCTTGAAGCTCGATATGACGCTGTTGGGGTCCTCGGGCTTCAGCTTCACGCCCTCGACGTCGGTCACCGAGATCAGCTTCTTGGCGCCCAGGGAGATGGCGATCACCCCGGCGGCGGTGTCGGCGTTTACGTTCAGGTTGTTGCCCTCACCGTCGACGGCTATGGGGGAGACCACGGGGATGTACCCCTTCCCGGCGGTGATCATTATTATCTCCGGGTTGACCCGGACGACCTCGCCGACCCATCCGAGGTCGATGGGCAGCTCCTCGCCCTCGATGACGATCGGCTCCTTCTTCCGGGCGACGATCAGCTGGCCGTCCTTGCCCGATAGACCGATCCCCTTGCCGCCGTGCTTTCCTATGAGGGTGACCAAGCTTGAGTTGATGTTTCCGACGAGGACCATCCTTGCGATCTCAAGCGTCTCCTCGTCGGTTACCCGAAGCCCCCCGACGAATACCGACTTTTTGCCGAACCTCGCCATCTTCTCAGAGATCTCGGGACCGCCGCCGTGGACGACAACCGGATGAATTCCGACGTACCTCAGGAGGACGAGATCCTGGACGAAAGTGTCCAGAACCTCCTTGTCGCTCATGATCGATCCGCCTATCTTTATCACCATGATCGAGTCGTAAAACTCCCGAAGGTACGGGAGAGCCTCGATGAGCACCTGTTCCCTTTTGATCGACATCCGCAGATCCTTCCCTTTTCCTTCCCTTTGGCAGATTTGGCAGACGATCTCAGTCGATGGACATCAATATGTCGCCCGGAGATACCGTCGCCCCGACCTCGGCGTAGATCTCCACGACGACGCCGTCCTTGTTGGCGTAGACGTCGTTCTCCATCTTCATCGCCTCAATGACGACCACGGCATCTCCTTTGGAGACCTTGTCCCCTTTGCTCACCAGGTAGCGGATGACGACCCCCTGCATCGGGACCGTGACCCCGTCCTTGGGCGCCTTCGGCTCTGCCGCCTCGATGGACATCCCCGCCGGCGCGACCTTGACGAGGTACGCCTCGCCGTCCACCTCGACGTTGAAGGCCGCGGGCTTTCCGATGGTGACGGCGGCCTGGACCTCCGCGGCCGCAACCTTCTTCATGACCTCTTCTTTCGCCTCGCCCTTCAGGAACTTCTCCGCCACCTGGGGGTAGAGAGCGTAGGTGAGGATGTCTTCTTCCGTTTTAACCAGGCCCTTTCCCTCCGCCTCAGACTTCATCTTCTCGTACTCGGGTGGGATCAGGTCCGCGGGCCGGACGGTTATCGGCTCCTCGTCTTCCAGGATCTCGGCCTTGATCTTGGGATTGATCTCCGCGGGAGATTTGCCGTAAAGGCCCTTGACGTAATCCTTGACCTCCTTGGGGACGGCCTTGTACCTCTCGCCGGTGAGGACGTTCAAAACGGCCTGACTACCCACGATCTGGCTTGTGGGGGTGACTAGAGGCGGGTACCCGAGATCCGCCCTGACCCTCGGGATCTCCGCCAGAACCTCGTCATACTTGTCGAGGGCCTTCTGCTCGATGAGCTGGGAGACCAGGTTTGATAGCATGCCTCCAGGGACCTGGTAGACTAGGACGTTGGTGTCGACCCTGGCGGAGATGGGGTTGAAGACGGGGGCGTAGACCTCCATCAGCTTCTCGAAGTACCTCTTGATCTCGGTCAAGAGTTTGAGGTCAAGACCGGTGTCGTAAGGGGTCCCCACCAGGGATGCGACCATGCTCTCAGTGGGTGGATGGGACGACCCCCAGCCCAATGGAGAAATGGCGGTGTCGAGGATGTCGACGCCCGCCTCGCAGGCGAAGATGAAGCTCATGGGGGCCATGCCGCTGGTGCAATGGGAATGGAGACAGATGGGGATGTCGATCACCTCTTTCATCGACTGGACCAGATCGTAGGCGTCGTGGGGCAAAATCAGGCCCGCCATGTCCTTGATGCAGATGGAGTCGCAGCCAAGGTCTGCAAGCTCTGCCGCCATCTTCGTGAACTGCTCTATGGTATGAACCGGGCTTATGGTGTAGCAGACGCTCCCCTGGACGTGGGCGTCCATCTTCTTCGCGGTCTTTATGGCGACCAACATGTTCCTTATATCGTTCACCGCGTCGAATATCCTGAAGACGTCGACGCCGTTTGCCGCCGCCCTCTCGACGAACTTCTCCACCACGTCGTCGGCATAGTGGCGATAGCCGACCAGGTTCTGGCCCCGAAGGAGCATCTGGAGGGGAGTGTTGGGCATGGCAAGCTTCAGGGCGCGAAGCCTCTCCCAGGGATCTTCGTTTAGGTACCTGATACAGGAGTCAAAGGTGGCGCCCCCCCAGACCTCCATGGAGAAGAAGCCCACCTCGTCGAGCTTCTCTGCTATCGGGAGCATGTCCCGGGTTCTCATCCTGGTGGCCAAAAGTGATTGATGAGCATCTCTAAAAACCGTCTCCGTAAGCCTTACTTTACCCATAAGATCAACCTTCTAAATCTGTCAGATAATTTCGTGTTTTTCGAGCTCTCTCAAAACGTGATATCCCTGATCGGTGAGCATGTACTTCTTCCAGGTATGCTTCTCGGGGGTTATGCACTCAACCAGTTCCAGCTCTTCGCACTCCTTTATGGCGCGGCTTATATTCTGAATTGATCGATCTGTCATGTGAGCGACTTCTGAAGCTTTAACCACCCTGGAATGTCGGATCGTCCTCATCAAGAGAAGGCGCCGATCTACGCTTAGGACCCACCGCATTATCTCGTCAACGTTCATAAGGATTACCAGCTGGGATCGTTTCTCCTAGGAGGGATTATTATAAGTTATTTAAACCTGGTGGAGGGGGTAGTGGATTATATAAAACTCCTTCGCCCCGGGGTCACCGGTTCATCGCTGAGGGGTTGATGGATCGCAGGATTCTGATTTTTCGATAGGGTCTCCGGACAAAGAGACAAAGCGGAGCGAACTCTGATCGACCCGGAAGGATACTCTGGATGGAAAACTACGTCGATATAAAACCGGCACTCGACCTGAAGTAGACTTATGGTCGAAACTGCGCATCCAAAGTGTCAACTTTTCTTTCAGATTGACCGTCGAACTTCCAGAGGGGCGCCAGCCATGACTCCGTTCCTTTAATGTTTTGATTGGTTATGAAGGTCCGATAAACTGTTACGCGAAGTTGCATAAAGGGCCTCCGCGTTAATCCCATAAAATCTTCGGTTGAAAGGACCGCCAGATATGTTTAAAAGGGGGAATCCTACCACCCGTTTAGAGATATTACGGCAGCAAGATGCTTATCTGAACATTAGTGCGCGCCACAAGTGTCTATTAGTATTTTGTTTTCATCTCGCCGGTCGTGAGAATCCATGAGAGTTAGAGTTGTGAGTTCAAAAAATGAGATCCCCGATCTGAACCCAAACGAGAGGATAGTTCATCTGGCCTTCAGGGCTTCGAACGTGGACTTTCTGAACCTGATGAAGATATGCCCAAGGCTTCGGGCGATCCAGGTCCCGCCGTCCTACCACAAGACCATGTCCAAGGCTATCCAGCTCTTCCTGGAGATGCAGGGGATAGAACTGTTGGTGGGCGACGTCTGGGGACACAGAAAGGACATCGACGAGTATTTCATGATAAACGATGAGACGATCAGCGAGATCGAGGCCATGATCTCCAGCGGCGTCGGCATCGAAGAGGCCGCAGACGAGATCATGAAGAAGACGAGGCTTGCGCCCGACCTTATCAAGTACATCGCCAAGTCCAAAATAACGGTGTGAACTATCGAAAGGGGTGATTGCCCGGAGACGTTCCTTTGCCCCTCTTCTTCAGTTTTAATCGACCTTTCGAGTTGGAGCTGCAAGACTACTGTCGGCCCTCTTTTTGATGGATGAGTTGACCTATCGTCCTTTCTCCCGGGATGTCGTTTCGCAGATGGAGTTGGCTGAGCGCCTCGAAGAGCCTCGATTCTCCTCACATGTCGGCCTATACAAGTATCTATTAATACTGTGATTACATTTTGGCGATTGTTGAGGTGAAGGGTCATGAAACTTAGAGTTGTGAGCTCAAAAAATGAGATACCAGATCTGAACCCGAATGAGAGGATAGTTCATCTGGCCTTCAGGGCTTCGAACGTGGACTTTCTTTCCCTGATGAAGAGATGTCCCAGGCTCCGGGCCGTCCAGGTTCCGCCCTCCTACAACAAGACCATGTCCAAAGCCATAAAGATCTTTCTAGAGATGCAGGGGATCGACCTGTTGGAGGGCGACGTCTGGGGACACAGAAAGGACATCGACGAGTACTACATGGTCGACGAGGAGACGATCGGCGAGATCGAGGCCATGATCTCCAGGGGCGTCGGCATCGAAGAGGCCGCAGACGAGATCATGAAGAAGACGAGGCTAGCACCCGATCTGATCAAGTACATCGCCAAGTCCAAGATCACCGCCTGAAACCTCATGCGGACTTGGACCTCGCCGAGAAGCACTCATTTCTGCCCAGGTTAATACAGGATTTTTCCCGACGCCTGCTCTCGATGCCCTGAGCCGATGAACGTGGTCGCCCCAAAGGGGCAGGCCCCCTTTGACCGACCTTTGATTGATATGTGGCAAGAATGGGTCGGCAGAGGTTGGCTGAGAGGTTGTTCTCTTTTAACCGCGAAAGACGGAACCAACGAAGCCCCAATTTTAGCAGGAGAATGACACGTGTTATCACAATTTTGAAGCCCATTGAAACTCATTGTCAAGCTCTAGACTCAATATATACGTTAGTATACATCGCAAGTAACTATAAGTACTTTGATTACATCTTAGTAATTGTAAAGGTGAAAGACCATGAAGATTAGAGTTGTGAGTTCAAAAGATGAGATTTCGAAGCTAGGCCCGAACGAGAGAAACGTCCACCTGGCCTTCAGGCCCTCGAACGTCGATTTCCTCGACCTGATGAGGAGTTGCCCCAGACTGAGAGTCGTCCAGGTGCCTCCCTCCTACCACAAGACCCTGTCCAAGGCGATCAAGCTCTTCCTCGAGATGCAGGGTATCACCCTTCTGGAGGGCGACGTCTGGGGTCACAGAAAAGACATCGACGAGTACTACATCGTGGACGAAACTGCGATCGAAGAGATCGGGACCTTGATCAAGGAAGGCGAGAGCATCGAAGAGGCGGCCGCCACGATCCAGAGAAAGACGAGACTTGCACCCGACCTGATCAAGTACATAGCCAGGTCCAAGATTACCGCCTGAAAACTCAGGCGGACCTTGGACCCCCCAAAACTCCAAAATACTGGCCCTATCCCCAATACTTTTCTCTTCGAATTTTCTGCCCAGCATCTACGACTCCTGGAATGAAACGCCCTTCAGAGATCTCGTCCTCCTTTTGAGGGTAAAGCGAGGGGAAAAGGCTTCGATAGTGTTTTCGGCCACCAGTCCTTTTAATCCCACAAGATCGCGCCAGAAATCGGGGATCTTTTGGGATAGATTAGGTCGTTGAGGTCGTTGTCGTCCTGCGAGAAAAATCAGCAGCATGCCCCCATTCTCGAAATTATGGTCCATATGGACGTTAGTATACAACACAATTAACTATTAATACTTAGATTCACATCCTAGTATTTGTTGAGGTGAATTGCCATGAGAATTAGAGTTGTGAGTTCAAAAGATGAGATTTCGGATTTGAACCCGAACGAGAGGATCGTCCACCTGGCCTTCAGGCCCTCAAACGTCGACTTCCTCGACCTGATGAGGAGCTGCCCCCGACTCCGAGCCGTACAGGTGCCCCCTTCGTACCACAAGACCATGTCCAAGGCGATCAAGCTCTTCCTCGAGATGCAGGGGATCGACCTGTTGGAGGGCGACGTCTGGGGTCACAGAAAGGATATCGACGAGTACTACGTGGTGGACGAGGTAGCGATCGAAGAGATCGGAACCATGATCAGTGAGGGCGAGAGCATCGAGGAGACGACCGCTCAGATCCAGAGAAAGACGAGGCTCGCACCCGACCTGATCAAGTACATCGCCAAGTCCAAGATAACCGCCTGAAAGTCCAGGCGGACCTTGGACCCTCACTCACTCTTCTATCGTTTTCCGGATCTATTTTCCCTTGATTTTGGCATAGTTGGCGCCCGGCCATCAGGCCTTCGCCGAGCCTTGGGATCTCGAGTCGGAGAGCTCGAGTTTCGTCGAGTTTCGTCGATTATCTGCCGGTTTCGCTGCACGCCTTCAGCCCAGGTTCTCCTCGATCCAGGCCTCGATCATCTCTCTGGCGTCCCAGAAGGCCAGAAGCCGCTCCTCCTCGGTCCCGGCGGAGGCTGCGGGATCGGGAAAGCTCTGGTGGACCCTCTCGCCTCCGCCGGGAAAGAAGGGGCAGGCCTCTTTCGCCCGATCACATACCGTCACCACCAGGTCGAACTCGGCACCCTGAAGCCCGGTCAGGCTCTTGGACCGGTGGCTCGAGATGTCCACGCCCCGCTCCGCCATCGCCCTGATGGCGAGCGGGTTAACCCGGGTCGGCTCAGTTCCGGCGCTTTCGACCTCGTAACGATCGCCGTGCAGGTGGCGCAGGAGCCCCTCGGCATTCTTGCGAGCGGGCCGAGTTGTTGGTGCAGACGAAGAGGACGCGCTTTCTATCGATCCGGCCTGCGCTTTCTGACGCCATCTTCATTCTCCCCACTTACTTGAATTATACAAAACGGATACCTATGTCTCGGGTTTATCAAAATCCAGAAAAGCCCCCTGTTCTTGCAACGGCCAG
>JBFESM010000099.1:0-6989 GCA_041548445.1 Methanothrix sp.
CTGGGGGCGGGCTCTGCCGCGACCCTGGCGGCGGATTACTCGAAGGTCATCTTCTCCGGGACCGTATTCATCCTCTTCGCCAACGTCGCCTACGCCATCCTCAGAGGCGAGGGCGACGCAAAAAGGGCGATGTACGCCATGGGGGCGGCAAGCCTCCTCAACATAGTCCTCGATCCCATCTTCATCTACACTTTAGATTGGGGGATCAAAGGTGCCGCGGTGGCGACGGTCCTCTCGATAGCCGTCTCATCGGCGGTGATGCTCCGGTGGATGGCCGTAAAAAAGGATACCTACGTCTCCCTCAATCTGCGGGGCTTTTCGCGCGATGGTGCCGTCGCCCGGGAGATCCTGCAGGTGGGGGTTCCGGCGAGCTTCGAGTTCGTCTCCATAGCCCTCATGGGGATCGCGATCAACTTCATCATCGTCGTGGTATCCTCGACCGACGGGGTCGCCGTCTGTTCCGTCGGGATGCGAGTTGTGAACATCGGCATGACGCCGTTGATAGCCATGAGCACGGCGGTGATCTCTGTATCTGGTGCGGCCTTCGGCGCCAGGGCGTTTCAGAAGATTGATGCCGCGCACATCTACTCGGTGAAGGCAGGACTTCTGGTAGCCCTCCTCCTCTCGGGGGCGACGTATATTCTTGCGCCCGCGATCGCCGCCGTCTTCTCCCGTTCTGAGGCGTCAGCCAGCCTCGGGCCGGAGATTGTATCCTTTCTCCACGTCATGGCCTTCTTCTACCCTGCGATACCCCTCGGGATCTTCGCGGCCGCGGTCTTTCAGGGGGTGGGAAGGGGAAGGTCGGCCCTCGCTATCTCCGTTTTGCGGACGGTCGTCCTCAACGTGCTGCTGGTGAGTCTATTTGCGATAGTGCTCGGCTGGGGCCTTTCCGGGGTCTGGTGGGGGATAGTTGCAGGCAACCTTCTCGGGGATGCCGTCGGCTATATCTGGGTGAGGACCTACGTCGGAAAGCTGGTGAGAGGGGCTGCATGCTGATGGAATCCGGAGGGTCGGCCGCCTCTGGCCACAACGACACACAGGCGAAACTTGAATTTAGGGATCGGCGCCTTATGAACAGAGATAAACGGCTCTTTGACGTCTTGTTCATCTCGGTCTTCGCCGCCATGCTCGGTCTAGGCATAGTGGGTCCATTGCTGCCCATCTACGCCGAGAACCTGGGGGCAACGGGCCTTTGGATCGGCATAATCTTTTCTGGGTTTGCAGCCGCTCGGGCGATATTCATGCCCATCGTCGGAAGGCTCTCCGACGAGTCGGGACGAAAGAAGTTCATAGTTTTGGGCCTGTTGGCCTATGCCGTCCTCTCGCTGGGCTACGTGACGGCCGGCAGCGTCTATTCCCTCACGACCGTCCGGTTTCTCCACGGCATAGCCTCGGCGATGGTGGTCCCCATCGCCATGGCCTACATCGGCGACCTCTCGAAGAGAGGAGAGGAGGGAACCTACATGGCGAAGTTTCAGGTCTCCTTCTTTCTGGGCCTCGGATCCGGACCCCTCCTGGGTGGGATGCTGAACGACGCCTTCGGGTTTTCGTCGGCGTTTTACGCGATGGCGGGCCTATCTGCCCTCTCGTTTCTGGTGGTCGTCGCCTTTCTCCCAGAGTCCGAGGGGCGATCATCTTCGGGAGGGAGAGAAAGTATCCCCTTTCGAGACGTCTTGGGCGAGCCCGCCGTCCCTGCGATCATCGCCTTCACCGCCCTGAACGCGATAGTTCGTGGCTCGCTTCTGGTCTTCATGCCTCTCTTCGCCCCCAAGATCTCCGTAGTCCCCGGCCAGGTCGGCCTGATTCTCACCGTCTCCATCTTCTTGATGGCGATCTTCCAGATACCCCTGGGAAGGATGGCGGACAGGGGAAACGCCACCTTGATGATCCTGGCAGGATCGATCGTCTCCGCCGCCAGCCTGGCTCTGATTCCCGCGAGCACCTCCTTTTTGGATCTCTTCCTCGTCGCCTCCGCCAACGGCCTTGGGAGCGCGGTGATGATGCCACCTCTGATGGCTCTCACGGTGAAGCTAGGAAAAAAGATCGGGATGGGTACTTCCATGGGGGCGTACAACACCGCCATGAGCCTCGGGATAATCACGGCACCTCTCTTGGGAGGACTGGTGATGGACGCGTTCTCGATCAATGTCGTCTTTATCCTGGGAGGAGTGATCGGCGTTGGTGCCACCATCGCCGTTTATCTGTTGACAAGAAATGCTTTGGGATCGGTCGAGGTCGAAGGATCATCTTAGTTGAAGGTCAAGCTTGCGCCTTCCCTTTGGGGATGGTGAACCTGAAGACGCTCCCCTCGCCTTGGACCGATTCGGCCCAGATCTTTCCTCCGCAGGTCTCGACGATCTTTTTGACGGTGGCAAGGCCTATCCCCGACCCTTCGCCGGACCTCTCAAGCCTGGTGAAGGGGTCGAATATCTTGTCGTGATATTTCATGTCGAAGCCGATGCCGTTGTCCTTGACCCAGAACTCGTACACATCATCTTGATCTAGGCACCCCACCTCGATCTCGATGGTGTCTTTTGAATATTTCAGGCAATTTTCCAGGAGGTTTGAAAAGATCTGCTTTGCCCGGCTCCTCTCGCAGCTGGTCACCGGGAAGTCTCCTTCTAAAGAGAAATTTACGGGCTTGTCTTTTGCCACCGATCTTACGTCTTCGTAAGCTTCGACGATCAGCTTTTTCATCTCGACCTTCTCGGGCGGTGATACTATCCTTCCTATCCGGGAGTAGTCCAACAGGTCCAGGATCAGCCGGTCCATGTTGGCCGCGATCCTCCCGATCCTGTCGAGGTACCTTCTGCCGGCGTCGTCGAGGTTCTCGCCGTAGTCCTCCTGGAGGGCCAGAGCGAAACCCTGTATCCCTCGGAGGGGCGCTCTCAGATCGTGAGAGATGGTGTAGGCGAAGCTCTCAAGCTCCCGGTTGAGGGTCTCGAGCTTCTGTTCGTACTCGATGTTTTGAGATATGTCTCGAGCCACTGCTATCGTCGCCATGGGTTTTCCGTCCTTGCTGGTGACGGGAGCAAAGCTGATGGAGGCCGGGAAGGTGGATCCGTCCTTTCTCACACAGATCATCCGCCTCCGGCCGCAGCTTCCTTCTTTCTCCGACGGAATTTCTTCTCCGAAGTCCAGGATGAAGTCCTTGTAGAGCCTGCCGCGGGCCTCCTCCAGCTTGAAGCCGAACATCTCGAGAAGGGCCGGGTTTGCGAAGAGTAGATGTTCGGTCTTGCCGAAGATGGCGATCCCGTCGTTGGAGGACTCGATGGCGTCCATGAAGAGGAGCATCTGCTCTTCCAGCCACCGGTCGTAAGATATGTCATGGCCGAAGGCGATCACCCTCTCTATCTCGCCGGTCTGACTTTTGACGACGCTCCATCCCCACTGTATCGCCATCTCGTCACCGGTCCGGGTGATGACGGCAGCCTCCGTCTGCCCGGCGGGTTTTCCCTCAAATATCGATGATACGTGGCTTTTGAAGGCCTCTCTACCGGTCTCGGGAACGAAATTCTCGAAAAAATTGGCGCCCACCGCCTCTTTTGCAGGAAGGCCCGTGACGTTCTCGGCACCTCTATTGAAGAGGGTGATCCTACCCTGGGGGTCGAGGCCGACGATGAAGAGGTCAGCGCCCTCGATTATGCCTCTGGAGAACTCTCGTTCGGAGCGGATCTCCTCTTCCATCTTCGCGTATTCGGTCATGTCCTGGGCGGTGATCACGGTTCCGATCCCGTTTCCGTCGCTGTCTTCCAGCTTTATGCCGCTCCAGGAGATCACCTTCTCCTCGCCCGACTTGACACTCATCTTCGTCCTCTGGCCTTCTGCCGTTCTGCCCATCTCGATCTCGTCCAAAGCCTTGAGGAACGTTGATCTTTCCAGGGGATCCGGGAAGAGGGTGGTCCAGACTTCCTCGTTGTCCATCACCTCCTGGGCAGAATATCCGGTGACTTCCTCCGCGGCCCGGTTCCAGAGGAAGATCCTCCTTTTCCGATCGATCACACAGATCATGGGGTTTCCTATCTCGACCAGCTTTTCGCTCAGGTCCGCCAACTGTTTGACGTTCTCTTCCACCCGCTTTCGCTCGGTTATGTCGACTATGGTGCCCCTCAGGCCCACGGGCCTGTTATCGCGAATAATCGGGCGAGAGTAAACGATGAGGTGGAACACGGTCCCCTCCTTTTTGAGCCCCGTGTACTCGTAGCTGAAAACACGATCTTCGCCCAAACTCATCTGAAAATTTTTCATCATGTTTTCTCGATCTTCGTAGGCGAATACCTGAAAGATGCTCACGCCCTTCTCAAGGTCCTCGTGTTCGTACCCATAAAGGTCAAAGGCGGTTTGATTGGCGAAGGTGACGTTGCCCTGAAGGTCGCATTCGAAGATCGGCTGGGGCAGAGCGTCCGCCATCTCTCTGAACCTCCGCTCGCTCTCCACAAGTGCCATCTCCATCTTTTTCCGATCTGTTATGTCGAGAGCGACCCCCTCAAAGTGAGTTACGGATCCGTCTTCGTCGCGTCCTATCCAGATGTGGTCGGCGAGCCACCGGACCTCGACAGAAGATGTGAGGATCCTGTACTCCAGATAGAAGTTATTGGATCCATCTTGGACGTGCCGATTCAATTCAAAGATCACATGCTCCAGATCGTCGGGATGGATGACGTCCTCGTCAAAAGAAACGGCCCCGGAATAAAAGTCCTCGGGGCGGTATCCGAACTGCTTGATGTTCTCGGATACGAACTCGACCGGCCCCCCTGCTGGAGCCCGCTGGACGAAGGCGATGGCAGGACTTCGGTTGAGGATCCGTTCCAGCTCTTTACGCTTCTCCGAGGCCTCAATGATCGCCTCTTCCATTTTTTTGCGCCAGGTGATATCCTGCATCGTCCCCGCCATCTTCGTGGGGTTTCCCTCGCCGTCCCGCTTCACCACGTGTCCCCGGTCTTGAACCCATATCCAATCCCCACCAGAGATCGTCCTGTAGTCCAAGTCGAAGAGGGGAGTCTTTCCCTCGAGGATATCCTTGAGGCCCGCCTCGACAATGGGCAGGTCTTCAGGATGTATCGACCTCTTCCAGGCCGTCATGTCGCTCTTTTCGCCTGACTGAAGGTTTATCATCTCAGCGTACCGATCGTTGTGGGTCACCTCGTCGGTCAACATGTCCCAGTTCCAGATCCCAAGGTCTGCGCCCTCGATGGCGAGGTTGAGCCGCTCTTCGCTCTCCTTGAGGTCCTCTTCGACCTTCTTCTGTTCTGTTATGTCCACCATGACCCCGTTGAGACCCTTCAGCCGACCACCTTCGATGATAGGCCTTCCATAGGTCCTCACAAAGCGAACGAGGCCGCTTTTGTCGATGAACCTCAGCTCTGAAGGGATCGATCGACCGTCAAGGGCTCTCTTCAATCTTGTTTCGAATAAGTTTAGGTCGCCTGGATGAAGAAAACAAGATACGTTCTGGCCCAGGATCTCTTCGACAGAGTATCCGAATATCCTCTCGACGGCGGGACTGATGTAGGTGATCTTGCCCTGAGGTTCGACGACGTAGATCACACCGTCGACGTTCTCCACCAGCGCCCGGTACCTCTCCTCTGACCTTCGAAGATTTTCTTCCACTGTGACGAGCTCTTCGTTTCGTTTTTGGAGTTTCATTGAAGATTTCCGGAGTTCCTCCAGGGTGACCGAAAAATCTTCGAGGCCCACGACCAGTTCTTCTTTGGAGAAGCCGTCTTCTTGAATGAGCGCTCGGATCTGCTTTTGCGCTTTTTCGATTTTCCCTTCCATAATTTTGTAGCTCATCTCGTCAACAACTCCGCCGAGGGTTCCAACTTTTCCTGGCCATCCCTAATCTCCAGCTCTTAATATCAAAGACCTTCCGAACTCGCAAGTTTCGAGATCGTTCCGATCAGATATTGATCTTGTATCTACCCATCTTCACAGAAGATAGATATAACGATTTAGGATGGATATAACGATCTAGGATGAGGTCTGGCCGTATCTCGGAGGCCTTACGGCCTGGACTTAAAACCTCGAACCAACCCTTTCGATCAGGACCAAGTTCAATATAAAAAATTTCATATGTGTGTTTAGCTCATA
Source organism: Methanothrix sp. (assembly GCA_041548445.1). GTDB lineage: Archaea > Halobacteriota > Methanosarcinia > Methanotrichales > Methanotrichaceae > Methanocrinis. The sequence continues at coordinate 6,091 of JBFESM010000099.1, forward strand.
TCAATCAGCATCAGCAAAGCCATTTCTTGATGCCTCGCGTGGCCAGTTCCAGTGAGTTAATTTCGAGTAACTCCGGCCATAGATGTTGTTTTTATACTTGCCACAAGTTGTTTGTCGGCGTGCATTCATTGACCAAAACCAACATCAATCAATCGATTCAGGGGGGGGCTAAACACGTACAAAATTTGTATGATGGACGCCGGTTCCCTTCCGCCTCTCCCACAGGAAGCATCGGGACGCCGGCGAGAACCACGAGCACACCCAGATGTACCCCGAATTTGCAGACAAGGCCGACGAGGAGGGCTTCGGTGAGATCGCATCAGCGATGAGATCAATAGCCATCGCCGAAAAGAGGCATCTTGCCCTTCTAAAGAAGATCGAGTCCAGGAAAGTCTTCAAGCGCGGCGGCGAGGAGATGGCAATTCCGAGCATAGTTCCAGAAGAGTGCATGTACATCGGCTCGCTCAGGTGCGGCCCCCACCCCTACCAGGGCGGCTACGACCGGCTTATCGCGGAGGCGACGGAGGCGATGAAGAGGTCTTACGCCCCCTACTCGTGCTTTCGGGTCGGAGCGGCCCTCCTCACAAAGGGAGGGAACGTCTACTCCGCCGCCAACGTCGAGAACGCCTCTTCCGGCGCCGCCATCTGTGCCTAGAGGGCGGCGATCGCGAAAGCTGTCAGCGAGGGCGAGAGGAATTTCGAGGCCCTCGTGGTCGTCGCCGACGCCGAGGTGCCGGTCGCCCCCTGCGGGATCTGCAGGTAGAACCTGATCGAGTTCGGGGACGAGATCAAGGTGATCATGGCAAACACCCGAGGGGATGCCGAGATCGCGACGGCGGAGGAGCTCTTGTCCCAGGGGTTTACGGGGAGGAGTTTTGGATTTGATACATGAAGACCCA
>JBFESM010000100.1:0-6980 GCA_041548445.1 Methanothrix sp.
CTTCGAATGTGACATTTTTGTTGAACTTAGCTTCCCCAAAATCGGCATCGTGGCTGAACTCAGCTTCTTTAAAGTGAGCATTGCCGCTGAAATTAGCCGTCCTGAAATTTGTATCACCGTTGAATTTAGCCTCCGCGAAGCTGGCATCGCCGCTGAAGTTCGCCCCCACGAAGTGGGCAGCTCCGCTGAAATTCGTCTCTTCAAAGTTTGCATCGCCGTTGAAATCTGCCATCCAGAAGTTGCCACATCTGCCTTTGACGTCTTTACTGCTGAAGTTCGCTCCCTTAAAGTCGGCATTGCTGCTGAATCTTGCGTCTTCAAATTTGGCATACCTGCTGAACTCGGCACCAGAGAACCAGGCACCTCCGGCAAAATTGGTGCCCATGAAATCCACTAATCCCCGAAACTTGGTATCGTTAAAATGGACTGGCCCAAGAGTCTTCCCGCTCAGGTCCAGATCCCCCTCCACGATCACTCCATCATAATCGACCGGCTCGCCCCGCTCGATCGCGGCCAGAATCTCGCTGGCCTGGACTACCCTGCGCGAGTCTTCGGATGCGCCAAGCGACGCGCCCGCCGCCATCAGCAGCAGAAGCGCCGCCAGCGCCAGGGCCTGAACCGGTCTCGTCGTACGCCTGCCTCCTGAAAACAACTGGTGCTGAGGCTATAAAAAGATTCACAGTTCTTACCCTCAACTCCCCTTTTTATTCGATGCTCAGTAGGAGCTTGTCCCCGGAAATCGCCGCTCGATGGAAGGAGGGGGCTTTCGGGGCCGCTAAATTAAATATCGGATATGATGCTTAATAGTACTACAGAAAGAGGAATGTACATGAGCACGAAAATTTGCGCTAAATTGATCGCGTCTTTGGCGATCCTCCTAGTTGCGAGCGCTGGAGGGCTCGCCCAGGAGACTGAACCGGACGACGTCGCCACGGGGGCGACGGACCTCGGGACGATCGGTGATGAGGGCGGAATTATCTCTTACGAAGCTTCCCTCGGATATCCCGGCGACATCGACTGGTTCAAATTCACCGTCGAGGCACCGACCGCGGAGATCGTAGTCACCGCAGACATGATGGAAGACCTCCGCATTGTGATCTACGACGATAGCATGAGCTACATCGACTCCGATGAAGGCCTCCTCATGATGACGGCCGAGGCTGGCACCTATCTCGTCCGCGTCGATTCGGTCGACCTGGAAGAGGGCAACTACTCCATCGCTCTTTCCAACCTATTCGAGTCCGAGCCCAACGACTGCATCACCGATGGGAACGACCTCGGGCTCCTGGCCGAGATGACGGTGATCGGAGGCTCCATCGAGCCGATGGGCGACATCGACTACTTCCTCTTCGAGGTGGACCCTGAGTCTGAGGGCTATGTGATGATCGAGGCGATCACCACCGAGGGCCTGGCCTCTGACGACGAGGAGGATGAGGACGACGAGTACGATGAGGACTACTACTACTTCTTCGACGATTGGGAGACGGTATCCCTGGTCCTCTACGGCTATGACGAGAACGAGAGCAGCTACATTCCGATCGATCACGACGATTACGAGATCGAGGCCGATCTCACAGCCGGAAAATACGCAGTCCGCGCGGAGTCGGAGAGCCAGGAACCCATATCTGGCTACGTCCTTGCCATCAGCTTCATGACCTTCGAATGCGAAGATGAGCCGAACGACTCTCCCGAGGAGGCCCTGGATTTGGGCGTCCTGACCGATGGGGTTGAGATCGCGACGGCGGCTTGCATCCTTCCCGAAGACGACGTCGACTACTACGTCCTCGTGGTCGAGGAGGCGATGGAGGTCGAGATAGAGGTCTCGGGAGACTCAGACGGCGATTCTTACCTCTACCTCTATGACGAAGAGATGGAAGAGATCGACTACGATGACGACGGCGGGTTGGGAACCTGGTCTCGAATCGAAGAGGATCTGGAGCCCGGAACCTACTATGTCGAGGTCAAATCCTACGCGGGCGGCGAAACGTTCCAGTACACCCTGACGGTTACGGGAACCAGAGCCGAATCCGAATCCGAAGAGGCTTAAACCGGTCGCAGATCTGAAGATTGCAGATAAGCGCTGAAACTTCCAGAAATCGGAGGAGGGGCGGCGGATGGTGTGGCTTTCCGCGCTCCGCCCCACCGCCCCTATTTTGTTTTGTGTCCTTTCTCACCAGAAGACCATCACTCCCGCGTTCAAACCAACGATCAGCTCTGCCAGAACCAGGCCGAGGACGATCGGCGGTAGGGTCTTTGAGAGCATCCTGAAAGAGAGGGCTGCCGATTCGATTAGGATCCGAGCGATCTCCGTCATTCGTCCCGTCTTTTGTCGGAAGCCGTTCTTAAGTAGCACGGATGAAACAAAGATTCACAACATTGCGGCAAGAGACCGAGTCCTGAGATGAAGCGCCGAGTCTCCAAAAGAAATTAGTAACCAGAGCCCCCACTTCGTGATCCATGAAAGAGAAGTGGCTCATGGCCTGCGAGGGCTCCTGGGAGGAGATAAAGCCCAGAATCACCACGGCTCTCGAGTCCGGGTTCGACTGCGTGGTGGCTAAACCTGAAGACGTCGACAAGGTCAGAAAGCTGGGCGATATATTGGTCGCCTCCTTCGGGACCGAGAGGGAGAAGGAAGACATACTCGTAATAGGCCGCGGCGGCGAGGGCGACGGCTCGGTTCCCCTGCCAGAGGAGTTCGGGACCTCCCTGGACATAAGCCTCGCTCGGGCCACCGAGGGGACGGTGGCTGGCTACGTCGAGATCAAGAGCAAGAGGTACGAAGAGTTCGCGGTGGAGCTTGGAAAGAACGTCGACTACCTGGTGGTCGTCGGAACCGACTGGAAGGTGATCCCCCTCGAGAACATGATCGCAGGCCTCCAGGGCGAGAATGTCAAGATAATAAGCGGCGTCAAGACCGCCGAGGAGGCCGACGTCGACCTCGCCACCCTGGAGAAGGGGGCAGACGGCATCCTTCTCGATACAAGAGACCTCTCGGAGATCAAGAGGGTCCAAAAGGCGGCGGAGAAGGCCGGGATGGCGAAACTAGATCTGGTCTCCGCCAAGATCACCGATATCAGGCCCGTCGGGATGGGCGACCGGGTCTGCGTCGACACCTGCACCATGATGCATCCTGGAGAAGGGATGCTCGTCGGGTCCCAGTCGAAAGCCGCTTTCCTGGTCCACAGCGAGTCCGAGGAGAGCTCTTACGTCGCAGCCCGCCCCTTCAGGGTCAATGCTGGAGCCGTCCACGCCTACGTCAAGGTCGGAGACAAGACCAGGTACCTCTCGGAGCTGAAGGCCGGCGACGAGGTGACGATCGTCGACAAGGAGGGCGAAACCCAGACCGCCATCATTGGCAGGGTGAAGATCGAGAAGAGACCTCTGATGCTGATCGAGGCCGAGGTGGACGGCGAGAAGATGAGCACCCTCCTCCAGAACGCCGAGACGATCAAACTGGTCGGCGAGGACGGGACGCCAAAGTCGGTCACCGACCTCGAGGTGGGGGACAAGGTCCTGGTTCACTTCGAGGGGAAGGCCCGCCACTTCGGAATGAGCATCGAGGAGAGCATCCTCGAGAGATGAGCCTCTCGGGAACGGCGAGCGGAATCGAAATCGAAATCGAGGAAATGGATGCCCCAGAAGATGAATGAGAAGAAGTTCGGCAAGAGGAGGCTCGTTTTAGGAGCCCTGGAGATCGAGGCCCCGGCGGTGGTGGCCGTGCTGAGCGGGGAGGAGGCGACCAGAAACGCCGGTGTTGCGGAAGGCCTCGGAGCAGACCTGGTGGAGGTGAGGCTTGACCTCCTCCCAGGGGATCCGATAAGGATCATCAGGGAGGTGCGAGAGGCAACGACCCTTCCCATAATCGCCACCAATAGGATGATCCAGGAGGGCGGCGCGTTCCATGGAGGCGAGAACGAGAGAATCGAGATCCTTGCTGGGGCCTCGGCCTGGGCGGACCTGGTGGACGTGGAGCTCCGGGCTGAGGGACGCGACCGTCTCATGGAGATAGTGGACCGGCCAGTGATAATTTCCTATCATGACTTTGAAGGGATGCCCCCCATTGAAGTGCTCAGATCGATGCTGGAGGAGACCTTCGAGGCCGGAGCTGGGATCGCCAAGCTCGCCCTGAACCCCGCATCCCTGGAGGGTTGCCTCGGCCTTCTGAAGCTCCTCCTGGAGACGGAGGGCCCAATCTCTCTTTTGGGTATGGGAAATGTTGGAAAGCACCTTCGTGCGGTGGCCCCGATATACGGATCGGTACTCACTTACGGCTACATCGGAAGCGCGACCGCTCCCAGCCAGATATCGGTGAAAGCTCTGAGAGAGGTTCTGGACGTGCTTATGGCTGAAAATCGTTAAAATCCCATTGAGCTGCCGATCCCGATCGGAGCTTTTTTGCTTTTGAGGTTGAAAGCGGGCGGGAAGAATTCGCCAGACCTTCCGGGGTTGCCTACCCTTTTTTGTAAAATATTTGCCCAAAATCCGATCCTTTTTCTCATCAAATCGTTAGAAATATTGTGAGCTATTTTGTAAAATGTTTGTTCTGAATCCTACATTCTGTTGCGCGTCTGAGATAAAATTTGAGTCATTTCTTTGTAAAATGATTCTTATCAATTTGAACTTTCAACTATGTGTAAACCATATTTGGTCGATTTAAATGCTAAGATGTCCTGGCATAAGGTGACATAGAACCCACAAGGTTTATATCAAGCAATTGACCTGGTATACTGCGCAGATATTTATCAGAGAGAGGTGAGAAGATGGATAAGATGGAAGGCAGTTTTGCCGTCGAGGACATGCAGAATGTCCAGATCAACATCGGCGAGATCGTGAAGGAGGTGGATGAGTGGGACCAACCTATGGGACCGTTCCCCTTCCCGAGCATCGCCACGCTTCGAGACTGGGACTTCAAGCTCATAAACAGGTACAAGGTCTTCTACTCCCCGATCTGTGATCGGTGCACCCTCTGCACCTACGGACCCTGTGACCTGACCGGTGACAAGAGGGGTGCCTGCGGCATAGACCAGGCAGCTCAGCAGGGCAGGATCGTTCTCCTGGCGGTTCTCATGGGCTGTACAGCTCACTGCGCTCACGGCCGACATCTCTACCACTGGTGTCTCGACAAGTTCGGTGACCTCCCCTTCGATATGGGAGACGAGATCTTGGTCGACGCACCGCTTACCAGGACGATAACCGGCACCAAGCCCAAGACCCTCAAGGAGTTCGGACCGGTCCTGAGCTACGTCGAGGAGCAGGTCTCCCAACTCTTGGCGTGTACCCACACCGGCCAGGAAGGAAACTACATGGACTTCGAGTCGAAGGCGCTCCACGCCGGGATGCTCGACTCCCTCGGCAAAGAGGTCTCTGACCTGATCCAGATCACCGCTTACGACATGCCAAGAGGCGATGAGGACGCTCCGCTGGTCGAGTGCGGCATGGGAACCCTCGACAAGGAGAAGGCGATCCTCATCACCTACGGCCACAACCTGGCGGGCTCCGCAGAGGCGATGTTCTACACCGAGGACAACGACCTCTGGGACAAGGTCGACATCGGCGGTGTCTGCTGCACAGCCATCGACAACACCAGGATCGGCGAGGGCCTCGGCTACCCTGAGGAGATTAACACAAAATACAGGATGGTCGGGACCAAGGCCAAGATTGCGGGAGCCATGGGCTGGTGGAGAAAGATGATCAGGGCTGGCGTCATGGACTGCGTCATGGTCGACGAGCAGTGCGTCTGCACCGACGCCATTCAGGAGTGCTCAGAACGGAAGGTGCCCCTGATCGCCACCAATGAGAAGATCATGCTCGGCCTGCCAGACAGGACGAACGACCCTGTCGACGAGATCGTCGACGACCTCGTCAACTTCAAGACGCCCGGAGTCGCCATCCTCGATCCGATCAAGGCAGGCGAGGTCGGCGTCAGGACCGCCATCGCCGTCAGGCCGATGCGGTCTGAGGAGAGGGAGAATAACTTCCTCACCGAGGAGGATTTCAAGAAGTACGCCGAGTCCTGTACCTACTGCCACTCCTGCCAGTTCGTCTGCCCGCCCCACATCAAGCTAGGCGACGTCGTGCAGGAGGCTGCAAAGGGCAACCTCGAGCCTCTCAGCTCGACCTACGAGATCTGCGTCGGCTGCAGAAGGTGCGAGCAGGCATGTCCACAGGACATTCCAATACTCAGCCTCTTCGCCTACGCCAACCAGGAGTTCATCAGGGACCAGAAGTTCAAGATGAGGGCCGGAAGAGGTCCCGTCAAGGACACCGAGATCAGGCGTGTGGGCGCACCTCTGGTTCTTGGAACGATCCCCGGCGTCATCGCCATCATCGGATGCGCAAACTACCCCAACGGGACGAAGGAGTGCTACGACATCGCTCGCGAGTTCGTTGACAGGGGCTTCATCGTTGCAGCTACCGGCTGCATGGCGATGGACATGTCCCTCTACACCGACGAAGAGGGCAAGACGATCTGGGAGCAGTTCCCAGGCGGGTTTGACGGCCGCAACATCTGCAACATAGGTAGCTGCGTCTCCAACGCCCACCTTCACGGAGCCGGCATCAAGGTTGCGACGATCTTCGCAGGGAGGAACGAGCGCGCCAACTACGACGACATCGCCGACTACATCCTGAGCAAGGTCGGAGCCTGCGGCGTCGCCTGGGGTGCCATGTCTCAGAAGGCAGCATCCATCGCCACCGGGTTCAACAGGCTCGGAGTTCCCGCGGTAGTCCAGCCTCACAGCGTGATGTACAGGAGAGCGTTCCTGGGCAGGACCGACAAGAAGGAGGACTGGGAGATCATCGACGCTAGAGACGGCTCCAAGGTCTACTGCGAGCCAGCGCCAGAGCACCTCCTCTACGTCGCCGAGTCCGTTGAAGAAGCGATGCTGATGATGGCCAAGCTCTGCTTCAGGCCCAGCGACAACAGCCAGGGCAGGATGATCAAGCTGACCCACTACTGTGACATCTCAATGAAGTACTTC
>JBFESM010000101.1:0-6966 GCA_041548445.1 Methanothrix sp.
CTTGTTGAGGTATTTCATCAGATCCGCAAGGCCCAGGGCGTTGAGGACGTCCTCCTTCTCCAGCCAGCCCCGCCTTGCGGTCTTGACCCCGTACTCTATCGCCATCAGGCCACAGGTGCTATGGGCGTCGGTGTTTATGGCGAGCGTGACCCCCAGCTCTTTTGCCCTCTTCGACCACCGGTCGTTCAGGTCGAGCCTGCTGGGATGAGAGTTGATCTCCATGGCGGTGTTTGTTCTTGCCGCCGCCTCGAGGACCCGCCCCATATCGACCTCGTAGGGCTCCCTCTCCCCGATCTTTCTGCCGGTGGGGTGGCCGATGACGTCGACGTGCTCGCTCTCCATCGCCGAGATGATCCTGTTTGTCATCTCCCTCTCCCTCTGGTTGTAGGCTGAATGGACCGAGGCGACGACGACGTCGCACTGCGTTAGGATCTCGTCGGGATAGTCGAGCTTTCCATCGGCCCTGATGTCCACCTCCGTTCCCACCAGGATCCTGAACCCCTCGAGGCTGTCGTTGAGGCTTGAGATGAACTCCATCTTCTTTTTCAGCCTATCTTCAGCGAGGCCGTTGGCGATCCCAAGACCCTGAGAATGGTCGCACATCGCCATGTACTCGTAGCCGAGATTCTGGGCGGTTCTGACCATATCCTCGATCGAGTGGCGGCCGTCCGACCAGTCGCTGTGGACGTGAAGGTCACCCTTGATGTCCGAGACCTCTACGAGCCTTGGCAGCATCTTTTCGAGGGCCGCCTCCACCTCGCCCTGGTCCTCTCTGATCTCGGGCGGGACCCACTGCATCCCGAGATGGTTGTAGAGATCCTCCTCCCGATCGAAGAAAAGCTCCTCGCCGTTTGCGACCCTCGTCAGGGAGTACTCGGAGAGGGAGTACCCCTTCGAGAGGGCGACCTGCCTCAGCTTCACGTTGTGTTCCTTGGACCCGGTGAAGTACTGGATCACCGTTCCGAAGGACCGGTGGTCGACGATCCGAAGGTCCACCTGTATCGTCTCGTCCACGATGACGGAGGCCTTCGTGGGCCCCTTCATCAAAACCTCTTCCACGGTCGGGATCTCGACGAAGGCCGCTATCGCCATGGCGGGCGAGGTCGATGTCGCCAGGATGTCGATGTCCCCCACCGTCTCCCTCCCCCTCCGGAGGCTCCCAGCCAGGGTGAGGTTTTCGATACCATCCACTTTTTTGAGATGGCCGAGGATCTCCTCGGCGATTGGCAGCGCCACCCCCAGGGGAATTCTATCGCTACGCTTCTTCCACCTCTCGATCGCCCGGAGGATATTCTTCTCGGAGGTCGGCCCCATCCGGGGAAGGCGCCGGACCTGGTGCTCCCTCGCCGCCCGTTCCAGCTCCTCGACGTTTGAGACCCCGAGCTTTTGATGAAGCATCGACGCGGTCTTGGGTCCCAGCCCCGAGATTGCGAGAAGCTCGGCCATGCCAGGCGGGGTCTCCCGAAATAGGCGGTCGTGAGTCTCGATCTTCCCGGTTTCGAGAAACTCTGAGATCTTGCTGGCGATGGCTTTGCCCACCCCCGGTATAGACTCGAGCTTGCCGTTGCGGTAGACCTCCTCCAGATCCTCTTTCATCGACTCTATGGACCTGGCCGCCCTCCGGTAGGCTATGACCTTAAAGCCGCTTTCGCCCTGCAGCTCCAACAGATCCCCCACCTCTCGGAGCAGGCGCGCAACCTCTTCGTTCTTCACGAAAAAGAGTTTCAGGACAGATCTTATAAGAACTTGGCCGAAGCCATCATGCCGATCTCAGCTTTGCGCTTCGCCCATCAGACGAGATCCTCGATGTGAGTCATCTCCCTGATATCGGTGAGGCTGCTTATCGACTCGGTCTCTATTCTGATCCCGCGGCTCATGGCAGCGGCGACTATGTTCGTTCCTCCGACGAGGGATATCCCAACGTGGTCCCGCTCCACCGAGACCCCGAGGACGTTCACATTCGGATCGCCAAAGTCCAAAACCCCCGCAAACCCTGCCTCGGCTAAAACCTCGAGACTCTCCTCGATCCTCTCTGCCGCCAGCATCGGAGCCTCCTGGAGGTTTCCGAGGATTCTGCCGCTTCCGGTCTGCATCATCTCCACCACAGAGGTCAGCTCCTGAGATATGAGAACGTCTATCGGATCGATGGTGGTGGCCCAGTACATCAGCATGTCAGTGAACCGAACCGGCTCGCGGTCGATCACCTCGATCACGCCCCCACCTCTGGGCCTCACTGGAACTCCGGCCTTGAGGAGGACACCGCTGACGGTGATGCTGCATGCGGACATGATCTTGGCCCGGTTACCCAAAGTCTCCAACTTCAGGTAGGGGCTGACGGATAGGCCGCTCTCCATGACGTCCCGGAATATCCGGAGGGTGGGCTCCAGCATCTCCAGGTCCACCACGGAGGTGTTGGTGATGATCTTGCCCTCCATCTTCCTGGGGTCGAAGCTCACCTTGTGCATCAGGTTCTCTATTCTGCTCAGGGAAAAGACCAGGGGTTTCAAACCTACCACCATCACCTTCTTGCCGTCGATCCGGACCCGCCACCCAGGGGCGCGACCGCGGTCCGAGATTCCTAGAGTAGCTCATCCTTTAAATACGGTGAAGATGGGAAGCAAGCGGTCTTATATCACCTCTTACATACTTGGCCAAGATGTTGCGCCAGAGGTTTGTGCTCGATACCACAGCCCTTACCGACTCCCTCGCCTGGGAGGGGGAGGGTTGCACCAACATTTGCGAGGGGATGAACGCCATCCTGGACTGCGTCGCAGAGGCGAGGCTCCACCTCGGCATAAGCTGCTACATACCCTACCCCTCAGTCTACAACGAGATCAGGGACTTCGTGAAGCATAACGAGTGCGACGAGGCGGTTTTGATCAAGGTCGACACCTGGCTCGTCAAGATGACCCCGGACCGGTACGAGGTGAAGATACCCTCCAAGGTCTTCTACGAGTACGTCTACTACATGCGAAGCAGGATAAACAAGGGGATGAACGTCGCCGAGGAGGCGATCTGGGAGGCGGTCTCAAGGTGCGTCGCCCTGAGCGCTAACGAGGGGGACCTTGCGGCGATGAAGGACGAGATCGAAAGGGAGACCGTCGGAGGGCTCGTGAGAAAGTTTCGGGAGAAGTACAGAAACGCTCTGCGCTACGGAATTCTCGACAGCGCACCAGACATCGACATCCTGCTCCTCGCAAAAGAGCTGAACGCCGCGGTGATATCCCAGGACCTCGGCGTCCAGAGATGGGCAGAGCAGCTCGGCCTTCGGTACCTGGAGGCTAGAACCTTCCCGGTCATGATTAAGGAGTACTTAAGCCGCGCAAGAGCCATCCAGAAGAGCGACGGTCTGCCCCTGTACGTTCCGCCCTCTGGAGAAGACGATACATTTTGAACTTATAGAAATAGAAATTTTGGGGATCTAAAACCCCGTTTCAGGAGCCTAGCAGCCTGTCGAGAAGCCAGTCCGGCTCGAACTTCACCAAGTCCGGATAATCCTGGCCCACTCCGAGGAAGAGCACCGGTTTTCCCGTGATGTGGGATATGGATATCGCGGCCCCGCCCTTGGCGTCGGCGTCGGTCTTGGTGAGGATGGACCCGTTGATCGGCACAGCCTCGTTGAAGAGCCTCGCCCTCTCGACGGCGTCGTTTCCCGCGATCGCCTCGTCGACGAAGATGAGGAGATCGGGCTTTACGACCCTCACTATCTTCTTCATCTGGTCCATGAGGTTGACGTTGGTGTGAAGCCTTCCAGCGGTGTCTGCGAGAACGACGTCCTTGTGGTGGGCTTTCGCATACTCCACGGCGTCGAAGATCACGGCGGCGGGATCTTTTCCGTCCTTGTGCTTGACGAGCTTCACCTCGAGGTTATTGGCGTGGACCTCGATCTGCTCTACGGCCCCTGCCCTGAAGGTGTCCCCTGCGGCCAGGACGACGGAATAGTCTTGGTCTTTGAGGTATTTTGCGACCTTCGCGATGGAGGTGGTCTTGCCGGTCCCGTTCACCCCGACGAAGACGATCTTCACGGGCTTATCGGCCTTTGCGATGAACTCGTCGACGTCGAAATAGTTCTCCGAGAGGACCTTGAAGAGGGCTGATCTCAACGCCTCCTCGACGATCTCGCCGGTGTCGGCCCGGATCTTCTTCTTTCTTCCGACCAGCTCGTCCTTGACGGAGGCGACGATCGTCTCGGCCACCGGAAGGGCGACGTCGCTTTCGAGAAGGGCCATCTCCAGCTCCCAGAGCGGATCAGTGAGATCTTTTTCGTCCAGCACGACCTCCTGCTCGAAGATCAAGGATTTGGCCCTGGATTTGAAGGACTGCTTAGTCTTCGCGGCTCCGGAATCGTTCTTCTCAGGGGCGGGTTCCGCCTCTGCAGCTTTGAAGACGACGGAAGCGTCCTTCTCCCCCAGCCCTTCGGCGGCATTCGCCTCGGCCTTCTTGGCCTCAGCCTCGCCCTTCTCCTGGATCTTGGTGGATACGGCCTCTTTGAACCCCTTCAGCCTCTCCTTGAACCTGTTGAACAACTTTTTCGCCCCTACTCTGCAAACTGCTGCTCGTACTGGGCGGCGATCGACTGGATCTTGCCCATCTCCTGCTCGATCTTGGAGAGGGTCTGGTTCAGCTTGCCCGAGGCCTCCACCAGCTGCGACTTCCTCTTGCTCAGAGACTCCTCGGCCTCGGCAACGCTCTTCTCGATGCTCACTCCCGCGCCCACGCCCACGATCACCTTATCCTTGGTGGCGAGCTTTGCGTGGACGAAAGAGTCCTGGCCGATGGGCACCAGCATCTCCTGTCCATCTTCGGCGGTCTCCATCGCCTCGACGGCTTTGAGGGCCTTCTCGCACCCCTCCACGGAAAGCTGGAATAGACCGAGCTGCCGGACGATGGCCTCGGCCTCGGCCTGATACTGCTGATAAACCGCCAAGAGTCTCCTGACCTCCTCCTCGCTGGGAGCAGCCGGAGACTCAGCCAAGAGCCTTCACCTCTTCTATCCTGACCAGGTTTCTCTTCACGCCCTGCTTGCTTCCGAGCAGGGAGTAAGCCTTCTCCACGGCGTTCTTCTCGTTCTGGCTCTCGATGACCTTGGTGAAGGACTGCCAGTTGTTTTTCACTTTGAACGTTCCTCTGATCTCAAAATCGACCATAAGACTACCCCATAAAACCCAACGCATCTTCGATACGGCCCAACTCCGGGCCCGTCGTCTCGTCTCCGGCGACGTACCCCCGGCTGTTGGCGAGGATCCCCGACCCCACCAGAGGCGAGCCGAAGTTCACGGTGCCCACGTCCACGGGAAGCCCGAATAGATCCTCGAGGTCGGCAAGCTCCGCCTCCGTCAGCCTGGGATGGACGAGAACGCCCCGGTTGGTGACAACAGACGTCATGCCGACCGTCTTCAGGCCTCCGATGGTGCCCCGTCTTACCTCGACCCCCAGAGTCCTGGATATGCTCTCGCAGGCCCGGTCCGAGAGCCCCGGGTGGACCATGGCCGCGCTGTCGTTGGCCAGGATTACGTTCCCGGCGGCGCTTATCTTTCCAGGGAGCCTCGCCACACGACCGCGGGAAGAGAATCTCACCATGTCCTCATCGCTGGCATGAGGCGTGAGGACGAACCCGTTGCTGTTCCCGCAGACGAGGGACCCTATCACCGAGCTGCCCGCAACCGTCACCTTTTCGGGAGCGATCCCCAGGTACCTCTCCAGGGCTCTGATCGCCCCGGGAGTGGTCTCGAGGGGCACGAGCACCGTCTTTTCGGTGCAGCATGCAAAGACTCCCAAAATAGCGCTTCCAGCTATCTTAAGCCGCTTATCTGACCCGTTCGCCTGCAAACTCTGCCTCAACCCCGCCGTCGTCAAACTTCGCCGCTTTCACTCGGATCTTGGCCGGCGGCTTCTGTCCGCCCCGCGCCCAGAGAGCCTCGTTGAGGTCGCCGCTGATCTTTACATCCTCGATGGAGGTCTTCATGTGTCTTGCCAGATACCTTCTGACCTCGTAAACGGCCCTCTTGCTCCTCTTCCATCTCGGAGCAGTCTTCACTTCCCTCAACGGAATTGTGTATACCCTTTCTGTCTCCGCCATCTCTTATCCCTCACTCAATGCTGCTCCGTCTCCAGTGACGTCTCTTGGGGTGGCTCACCACGTTGCGCATCGTCTTTATGATCACCCAACCGGGCACTCGCCTGTTCTGGCCGAAGGCCTTGGCATGTCTGATCTTCTTGCCTTTGGTTCTCTTGCTCAAATGCACTTCCTCCTGATCACTCTGGTATGCATGTGGTTGGCAGGAAATATCCTGAATACTGCCTCCTGCCCACACCGCTCCTCCAGCGCCATCCTCAGCCCCACCTCGAAGTCGGAGGCGGGTCGAAGCTCGCTTTGGAGCGTCTCGAAATCCATGTAGCGTGATGCCAGGGCGTTGATAGTCTTGCTCCCGTATCCGGCGAGCGGCCTGATGTAATGGACTTTCTGCCTGTCCTCGAGGCTGCGAACCCCGTCCGGGGTCATCATGGGAACCCGATCTTCTCTTTTGGTCCCGTCGGCCACAAACTCCCAATCCTCTGAGAGGACCTCGAGGGCGCGCCGATGGAGGCGGTTGAGACCGTCCCTTGGATATCCCGCCGAGAGGAGCATCCCGAGAGATTCCTCAAGAACCTCGTCATCGAAGACGATCGTCCTGTGGGAAAGGTTCAGGACCTTTGCGGCCTCCTTCGCTGCTTTATCCGTATCGTAGGGACCGAAGGCGAAGGTTGCCAGCTCCACATCAAAGAACGGTTCCAGAAGAATCGAGGCTAAGGCGCTGTCCTTGCCGCCGCTGAAGAGAACTACGACCTTCATCGCCTGGTGATGTTGATCTCCCTCTTCTTGGGCTGAATCTGTTTGAGTATGGCTTTGAGCTGCTCGTCTGTTATAGCGCTCTGGAGCCGACCGCTCTGGGCCAGCACCACCAGCTGAGACTCGATCTGAGATGC
>JBFESM010000102.1:0-6904 GCA_041548445.1 Methanothrix sp.
CGACAGCCAGGGCACAAACGCCCTTCTCGCCGCCATCGGAGCGGAGGTGGCGGCGAGCGTCCTCGTCACTCCCGAGTACAGCGAGAAGGCCCGCGGCAGCATCCGGGAGCTTCGGTGCGCCAGCGAGATGATGCTCCTCGCCGGGTCGAGAAAGAGCCCTCCAAAAGACCTGGGCCTCGACCTCCTCGTCCTCAAGGAGAAGCACCACCGCCCCGAGGATGAGATGCCCCAGAAGTTTGTGGCGGTGGGGGCGGTCAGCCCCGGCGGCGGCAGGGGCGAGGTCGGCGAGGAAGCTAGCAAGATCGAGGGCGGTGGGCGCCGGTGGGAGATGGACCCGGCAGGAAGCTTCAGGATAGGCGTCGCGAAGGGCAAGATCGTCGTCCGACACGATCGGGTTACTTTGGTGGGCAGATCCGCTCGCGACCTCCTGGCTGAGATCGTCGACCGAGGGCTCGTCACCAGGCTCGACCACGCGGGCTATCTTGGCCGGGAGCTGGAGAGGGCCGAGACGGCGCTGAGGCTTGGTAAAAGCTACTCTCAGGACGAACCGCTATTTCCAACAAAGAATTAAATAAGATCGACTCGTCCACCGCCCCCTGATGAATCAGAAATCATGGGCTACTATCGGAGTGGTCTTCCTCGCCGGGATAATGATACTCTCCACCTTTGCAGGCTTTGTCATGCGGGGCGGGGGGCCCGCCGAGAAGAGCGCCTCAGATGCTTGGAACCCCTCGGACTTCGGGGTAAGCGGACGGCTGATCAACTGGGACTTCGAGAGCATGGGGGACGCCCTGGGGATGTACCCGGAGAACCTGGTCTTCGCCTTCTGGATCAATTTGACCGCCTCAGAGAACCTCACCGAGGCTGCGGCCCTGGCCCTTCCGCCGACGGTGGGCCTGACCTTCAGAGACCAGGTCAACCTCTACCCCGCACCGATCGATAGGGCCTCCTGGGGCCTCTATGGAGACGAGATCGCCGAGTTCCACTGGACGAAACCCGCGCCTGTGGGAGCTCACGGCCTCGCCATACTCTACAACGGATACCAGATGATACCCCTCGGGAACACAGACCTCTTCAGCGTGATGGGAACTCCTGTCCTCTTCGGAAGCGAGTCCTCGGTCAAGACGGTCCTGGACGTGATATCGGGCGACGCCCCCACCACCGAAGGTTTCGTCCTCCCCTACGACGAGATCGACGATCTCCAGATATCCTCTCTGGGAAAAGACGCCGCTACAAACCCGAGCTTCATGCCGCCCCTGGGCGGAGATTATGTTGAGTCCTACCTGGGAGTGAATCCATCTGAGGACGGCTATTCGCTGACGGCGAAGTACCTGTCTCTCCGCGGCCAGAGCGAGAGAAGGGTCAATGATCTGGCGGAGAGTCGCGGCCTTTCGACGCGATCAGAGGGCGGCATCCTCACCGTCTCAGGCACGGTCGAACCCCAGAATCTGGCAGAGACGCTTGGAGCATTCATAGCTCCATAGCGCAACCTTTTTAGCTGGGAAGCGAGCCCCCATGTGCTAAGCCTTTTTGGGGCGATTTTTGCGATGAATGATGACGGGCACCGCCCTGAAGGAGAATGAATTATGGCAAGACCAATATACGTTAGATTTGACGTTCCAGCTGACCTGGCCTCCAAATCCCTAGAAGTGATTGAGCTGGCCCACGATACTGGAAGGCTCAAGAAAGGAACCAACGAGACCACCAAGGCCATCGAGCGTGGCGTAGCAAAGCTCGTGGTGGTGGGAGAAGACGTGGAGCCTCCAGAGATCGTGGCCCATATCCCGCCCCTCTGCGAAGAGAAGAAGACGCCTTACATATACGTCAAGAAGCAGAGCGAGATCGGCGCCGCTTGCGGCATGAGAGTAAAAAGCGCGGCAGTCGCCATCCTCGAGCCTGGGAAGGGAAAAGACGTTTTGGACGAGATCGTGCAGAAGGCCCAGGCCCTGAAGTAGGGGTGATAGCTGATGGCAGACGAATGGGACGGCGTTCCCGCCGAAGTCATAGAGATCATCGGCAACACCGGGATGCACGGTGAGGCCACCCAGATCAAGTGCAGGATTCTGGAGGGCAGCAACAAGGGCCGCATCATCACCCGCAACTGCGTGGGCCCCATAAGGATGGGGGACGTTTTGATGCTGCTTGAGACCGCAAGAGAGGCAAAGAAGCTTACCACCAGGTGAGGTCTCATGGAAGAGAGAAAGTGCTCCTTTTGCAACCGGAACATAGAGGCCGGCACAGGGAAGATATACGCCAAGAAGGACGGCACAGTATACTACTTCTGCTCGTCCAAATGCGAGAAGAACATGATCGTGCTCCGCAGAGTCCCGAGAAGGATCGAGTGGGCCATCAAAGGGTGGTAGGGCTTGGAGAGGACTTTCGTTATGATCAAGCCCGACGGCGTCCAGCGCGGCCTGGTGGGCAAGATCGTCCAGAGGTTCGAGGCGAAAGGCCTCAAGATCGTGGCCATGAAGATGAGGACCCTTCCACTGGACGTCGCCAAAGAGCATTACGTCGAGCACGTGAAGAAGCCCTTCTTCAAGGACCTGGTGGACTTCATCACCTCCGGCCCATCGGTTCCGATGGTGGTGGAGGGTAAAGACGCCATCTCCGAGGTCAGGAAGATGAACGGGGCCACCAACCCCACGAAAGCGCAACCCGGCACCGTCCGGGGAGACTTCGGGCTGGACATGGGAAGAAACGTGATTCACGGCTCCGACTCGCCCGAGTCGGCGGCTAGAGAGATCGCGCTCCACTTCAACGAGTCCGAACTGATCAGCTACACCAGGATAGATGAGGCCTGGCTCTACGAGTGAGTCGGCAAAAGGCGATTTACGTCACGCAGATCCGAGATCTGCACGGAGGGCGGCCCTCATTGTCGCCTTCGATACTGACGGGGTCCGGATGTGATCCAGCATGAAGCAGAAATCGAGGAAGGCGAAGAAGGGCAAGGCCCAGCCCGAGTCCAACCTGAGAACCCCCATCGTCTGCGTGATGGGCCACGTGGACCACGGCAAGACCACCCTTCTCGACAAGATCAGAGGCACCACCATCGCCGACGGCGAGGCGGGCGCCATAACCCAGCACATCGGAGCCACCGAGATCCCTCTTAACGTCATCAAAGAAGTCTGCGGACCGATATATAGAGGCGACTTCCAGATACCGGGCCTGCTCTTCATCGACACTCCTGGCCACCATTCCTTCACGTCCCTTCGGAGCAGGGGCGGATCTCTCGCGGATCTCGCCATCCTAATTGTGGACGTGAACGAGGGGTTCCAGCCCCAGACGATAGAGTCTATAAACATCCTGAAACGGTACCGCACACCTTTTGTGGTCGCGGCCAACAAGATAGACAGGATATCGGGATGGCTGCCAGTGGAAGGGGTGCCCCTCGCCCAAACCCTGAAAGTCCAGAGCGATAGGGTCCGCGGAGATCTCGACAACCGCATCTACGAGCTCATAGGGGAACTCTACAAGTACGGCTTCAACTCAGATCGGTACGATCGGATCAGCGACTTCACCAAGAACGTGGGCGTCGTGCCGGTAAGCTCCATCTCCGGGGAGGGAGTCCCGGACCTTCTTATGGTCCTCTTGGGGCTCGCCCAGAAGTTTTTGAAGGAAAATTTGATGGTCAGAGCCAGCGGTCCAGGCGTTGGAACCATTCTCGAGGTCAAGGAGGAGCGAGGCCTCGGCACCACCCTTGACGTCATCCTCTACGAAGGCGAGTTCAGGGTTGGCGACACCGTCGTCGTGGGAACCATGAAGGAGCCGATCGTCACCAAGATCAGGGCCCTTCTGAAGCCAAGGCCCCTCTCTGAGATCAGAAGCGAAGAGAGGTTCCTTCCCGTAAAACACGTGGCCGCGGCCAGCGGCGTCAAGGTATCGGCCCCTCGAATCGAGAACGCTCTCGCGGGCTCCACCGTAAGGGTGGTTAGCGAAGGAGAAGACGTCGAGCTCGTGGCCGAAGAGATCAGGTCGGAGCTTGAGACGGCGAGGATAGATACCGAGAACGTGGGCGTCATCATCAAAACAGACACCATAGGCTCTCTTGAAGCCCTGGTGGGGGAACTCGAATCAAAGGAAATACCGATTCACGCAGCCGACGTCGGTCCCATCACCAGAAGGGACGTGATCAGGGCTGAAGCGATCCAGGACCCCCTCTACTCGGCGGTTCTGGGTTTCAACGTCAAGATCCTGCCCGACGCTCTGGCCGAAGTTCAGAAGAGCGAGGTCCCGATCTTCCTCAGCGAAGTGATCTACAACCTGATCGAGACCTACGACGACTGGGTGAACGACCAGAAGATGAGGATGGAGCAGGAGAGGCTACAGGCGGTCATCAGGCCCGGGATGATCCGGATAATTCCAGATTACGTCTTCAGGCAGAGCAAGCCCGCGGTGGTGGGCGTCCAGGTGGTAGGCGGCCAGATCACAAACAACGTCACCCTCATGAGAGAGGACGGTGCCGTGATCGGGACGGTGAAGGGGGTTCAGATGAACGGGGAGAACGTCGGCACCGCCAGCGCCGGAAAAGAGGTTGCGGTTTCCATAGACGGTCCCACCGTAGGCCGCCAGATCCACGAGGGCGACATACTTTACGTCAACATCCCCGAAAGGCACGTCAAGATCATCGAGGCCGAGCTGAAGCAGAGGTTCTCCGAGGACGAGCTCGAGGCTCTGGAGAAGTTTTTGGAGATCAAGAGGAATAAAGACCCCTTCTGGGGTCGCTGAACCTCTCGGCCTTCATAGCTCAATCTGAGATATTTAAAAGCTTCTCTTCTCTGCAGTTTTTTTTCAAGCCTGAACATAAAATATTAGCTTCTGAGGAGAATAGCTATAAATATGCTTGAGAGCCCCATCCCGCCTAACCAATAGGAGGGTACTATCCATGAAGAAAGTAGTCGCATCGTTTTTGGTCCTCGCCTTCCTCTGCTCGGCGGCTCTCGCTTCGAGCCATGACGGCGAGGATGCGGGACCTAAGGGCATTCACGAGGCCGGAACCGGAATCGAAACCCCCGAGATGAAAGAAGAGGCACAGGGGATGGGTCAGGGACTCGAAGACGAGGAAGAAGTGATCGTCGTTGAGGAGGAGGTCGTCGCCGAGCCCCAGGCCGAGATGGACGAAGGGACGGCAGCCGAGCCGATAGCCGTCGCCGCCGAAGAGGAGAAGGAGACAGAGGCCGAGACCGAGCCACAGAAGCAGCCGGGCTTCGAGGCGCTCTTTGCCGCAACAGGCCTTCTGGCAGCAGCCTTGGTCCTGAGGCTCAGGACTTAAAATCGAATCGTCTTCAAAGAGGCCTCAAAAAAATTCTGATCCGGCGGGCGAGGCTTTCGCTTCCCCCCGAACTCATTTTATCGAAAAAATTAGATTGGCCTGTTAGCCACCCTCTTACATCGTGAGGGTGTAGGCGTAGCCGCTCCTGAAGTACCTGTAGTATGACTTCATGTAGCCTGGGCTCGTTATCTTTACGTTGTGATACTGGTCGCCTGAGACGGTGAAGCTGACTATCCCGTCGAGCCTGCCGTCGCTGACGTCGCTGTAGCTCCGAACGTCGTCGACGCTGACGCTGTATCCAGAAAGCCAGCTCGACCTGACCGTTACTCGAGCGTACGAGGGCACCGGGCCTGGACCGGGACTTGGCGGCCATCCCCCGCTCGAAACGTCGATGATCACGGCGTTGCTCGGCTGGTTGTTGACGACGAAGAGGAGGATATGCCGTCCGACGGCGTCAGCCCGGAAGTTTATTCTGGAGTAGCCGGGCCAAAAGGTGTACTGCTTGTGGTCCACACTGCCGCTCGGATATATCTCGTAGAAGTCTGCCGATCCGCCGCCAGAGGAGTAGGCCAGGATCTGAAGGTAAGCTCCCAGAGGAGTTGATGCGTACTGGGTCCAGCTCCAGGACCCCAAGATCCAGAGAGAGTTTGCACCACCGTAGGTGGAACGGTAGGTCGAGTAGGATGTCGACTGGCCCCCGAAGTAGACGGTGGAGGGCTCACGCCCCGAGACCGAGTACTGCTGGAAGCCACTGCCGCCAGATGCTGGCGCATCCGTGCTGTAGTACGTCTCCGCAAGGCCGGAAGTTCCAGCAGGGCCGGTCATTCCAACAGAACCGGTCGTCCCATAGGCTTCCAGGCCCTCGGGCGACCCGATCATCGCCGCGACCGTCTCGCCCTCGCCGTAATAGCCCGCCTCGAAGCCCATATCGACACTTTCTCCACCGGAATCGGTGATCGGCACTTCAGTCCATTCCGCTGCCGCGGCGAATCCGACGGAGAAAATGATCAATAGCGAAATTAATGCTCCTTTAAAGCTCAAGAGTAACACCCCCGATCTTCTCTATGGCTTTGATGGTACAAAAAGTTTTGGAGGCTCTGATAAAGGCCGCAAATTCTTAAAAGGGGGCGACGGTCATCGGAGACGGGACGCCTCAGCGTCGTCTGAGCGTCTCGCTCTCCATAGCTTCATAATCCCGATTTTTGGGAAGCCCTGCTTTTCATTCACATCGACTCGAGGGCCGGTATCCCAAGCGTCTCCAGGGTCGCACGAAGGCAGTTTCGGGCCGCCTTGACCAGGGCGAGCCTCGCCTCTCTGATGCCGGCCTCCGCGTCCAGGACGGGGCTTGACCTGTAGAACTGGTTGAAGATCTCGGCCAGCTCCCGGGCGTAGGTTGCAAGCTGGTGAGGCTTCAGCTCCCGGGCAGCCAGCTCGACCGCGAAATCGAACGAGGATATCTTCTTGATCAGATCAATCTCCTCGGGAGCGGTGAGAAGCCGAGGGTCAAACTCGCCGAGGTCATCCGCCTTATCCAGGATGCTGCAGGCTCTCGCGTGAGAGTACTGGATGAAGGGGGCCGATAGCTTCTCAAAGTCCAGGGCCGCCTTCCAATCGAAGACGGTGGCCTTGTCC
>JBFESM010000103.1:0-6889 GCA_041548445.1 Methanothrix sp.
CTCCTGGAGGATGGCTGCGATCCTCAGCTTCTGCTCTGACCTCATCCGCGCGAATAGGACGTTCTTGTTTGCGAGGAGCTTTGCAAGATCCTCGTCCGGGATCTTTCGGATCTCGTCGCCCGTTAGGGCGAGGTCGACTTTGAGCCCTACCTTCTCGGCGATCGCTTTTGCGGTCAGGGGGTTGTCGCCGGTGAGGATCATGACCCTTATCGAGGCCCGTTGACACTTTTTTACCGCATCGCGGACCTCCTCCCTTGGAAGGTCCATAATCCCGACAAGCCCCAGAAATACGAGATCGCTTTCGTCCTCGCCCTCCTTGTAAGCGATGGCAAGAAGTCTGTAGGCCTTCCGTTCGAGGTCTTCGGCTTTGGCCTCGATCCGCTCCCTATCAACATCGCCCATGGGCCGGACCCGGCCGTCTTCGTCGATGAGGCTGTTTGACAGTTTTATCAAGACCTCGGGCGCGCCCTTGGAGAAGATGACCCTATCGCCGTTCCTCTCGTAGACCGTCGACATCATCTTCCGATCGCTGGAAAAGGGGATCTCCTCGACCTTCCTGTACCCTTCCCCTCGAACCCCGGCCTTCCTGGCGGCGGCGACGATGGCAAGCTCCGTCGGGTCGCCATAGACCGAGCCCTCTCCGATCGTCGCCCTGGAGTTCAGAACGCCCGCCGTGAGGAGAAAGTTCAGTCGATCCAGGGAGCCGGGCTTTTCTTCAGTGAAGCTGAACTCGCCGTCTTCAAAATACCCCTCGCCGCTAATCGATATCCCCTCGCCGCTGGAGAGTCGTATCTCCTTTGTTGTCATCTCGTTTCGGGTGAGCGTCCCGGTCTTGTCGGTGCATATCACCGTGGCGCTTCCCAACGTCTGGGCGGAGTCCAGGTTCTTGATCAGGGCATTTCTCTTCGCCATGTTCCGGCTGGCGAGAGATAAAGAGAGGGTGATGGTGGGCAGCATCCCCTCGGGAACGTTGGCAACGATGAGAGATAGGGCGAAGATGGCGGCGACGAGCCACCCCTGGCCCGAGAGGACGCCAAGGACGAAGAAGACGCCGCCGACCAGAAGAGCCGCCAGGGTGAGGATCCTGGTGATCCTGATGATCTCTAGCTGCATCGGCGTCGCCCTTTTTTCGACCTCTTTTGATAGAGAGGCTATCTTTCCAAACTCCGTCTCCTTTCCGGTGGCAAAGACGATGCCAAGGCCATTTCCCGAGGTGACGGTCGTCCCTGCGAAGAGGACGTTTTTCGCGTCCAAAATCTCCTCGCTGGCGTCGGCTTCAGCGATCCTTCTTGCGGGCTGTGCCTCGCCGGTCAGAGCTGCCACGTTGACGTAAAGCGAGTTCGCCTCCAGGAGAACCGCGTCGGCACCGATCCTGTCACCCTCATCGACGATCAATACGTCGCCGGGAACCAGATCTTTTGCGTCCACCACCTCAACTCTTTCGCCTCTTTTCACCCTCACCATCGAGGGGATGAGCTTGCGAAGGGCCTCGACGGTCTTGTCGGCCTTGTACTCCTGCCAGAAGGCGAAGGTCGCGTTGATGAAGACGGCGCCGAGGATCGCGTAAGAGAGGATGTCGTACCCCTCACCTGGCGAATAACGATTTGCAACGAAGGAGAGGGCGGCTGCCACCTCCAGGAGAAGGGCGAAAAACTGGAGATACTGCCGGAGGTACTCCTTCAGATAGTTCTTCCGCCGCCTCTTCTCAAGCTCGTTTGGCCCGAACTCCGTCAGCCTTCTTCTGGCGTCGGATTCCTCAAGGCCCGAGATGCTGGTGTTGAGACGGGCCAAAACCACGTCGCTTGGGAAAGAGTAGAGGTTCTTGCGGCTGCTCATAAAACCTTCTGAAAATTGTGTCCCGGAGCTTTAAATAAATGCCCCAAAAATATACATTCGTCTCGGCAGGATGCGGTGAGGGGCTGGACGCCCCCCCTCAGTATACGAGATCCTTCGTTGAACTTCCCCTCAGATCCCAGCTTCGATGGAGTGTTCGATCAACGCCCAGAGGAGGTCGGAGTCCTTCAGCATCCCCGCCAGCTTCTGATGAGCCGTCACCACCGGGAGCTGGTCGATCTTCCCCCTTCTCATCACCCTGGCGCACTCGCCGACTTCGCTGCTCTTGATGGCGGTGACCGCGGGAACCATAGCCTGTTTCACGGGGATCTTACGGAGCTCTATGCGCGAAACCCCGTAGTAGAAGTTCAGAGTGTCCCGGGTACTTTCCCAGGTCCACTCGTCCTCGTCGGAGGCTGATGACATGTCCGACATCTCGACAGAGTCCTCGATGACGCTCGCGTTTATCAGGTCCCGGTCGGAGACTATCCCCACCAGCTTCAGATCGGAGTCGAGGACTGGCGATGCCTGGACGTTGGCATACTCCATCACGGCGCCGGCCACCGGAAGGGGCATCTCGTCCCAGACGGCGACGGTCGTCGTTTCAAAGTACCTCTCGATCTGCCTTTTTATGTCGAGGTCTGCGATCACCCGGATGATGTCGGCTACGCTCACGATCCCAACGAGAGTGCCGTTCTCGATCACGGGAAGACGCCTGATATCGTTCTCCGCCAGAAGTCGTGCCGCCTCGATGACGCTGTCGTCGGGCCTTATGACTACAGGGTCGCGGGTCATGAGGAGGGCGGTCTGGTCCTCCTCGGGGTTTCTGAGAAGGTCGGACCTTGTCACCATCCCCACAAGCTCGCCCCCCTTGACCACCGGCACGCCCGAGACGTGTCTCTCCTTCAGGGCCTTCAAGACCTGGTCCCTGGACCCGGGGATCGTCACGTAGGCGACGTCGCTAACCATCACCTCTCTTACCGGAATCTCGCTCAAACCTTCTCCCCCGGCACTGTCAGGACCGGCACCTTGGAGTTTCGGACCACCTTCTCGGCAACGCTGCCCAAAAGGAACTTGTCGAGGCCGGTCCGCCCGACGCTCCCCATGACCACCACTTCGATCCCGGACTCTGCGGAGGATCTTATGATCTCCTCGCCGGGGTTGCCCTCGATGACCATCTTGGTACAGCCAACTCCTGCATTTCCGGCCATCTCCTCGATGTAATCGGTGGCCTCCTCGCCCTCTTTGATCAATAGATCCCTGATGCTCGCAAGAGCCATGTCCTCAGGAAGGTGGCTCAGCCGTCCCGTGTCGGCGACGTAGACGACGGTGATTGCGCCTCCAGAAAGCCTGGCGAGCTCAATACCCACCTCTGCCGCCCGCTCGCTATGTTTCGAGCCGTCGGTTGCTATCATTATCCTCTCAAACATGGGAAAAACCTCTAGAGCACGGCCAGAACGTCGGAGGGCCTCGCCCTCCTTACCAAGCTTGCGAGGGGATCTTTCACCCCCCACATGTTCTCAGACCGTCTGTCGATGACCATTAACCTGCATCCTTTGCCAGCGCGGATGGAACCTACCGCGTCATCCGCGTCCAAGACCCGAGCACCGTTTAGCGTGCACATCATAAATACCTGTCTATCGTTATGCAGCAGCGCCTTTGACAGAAATTCCATCTCGGAAAAGAGGTTTGGCGAGTTGAGCATGACGTTGTCGGTTCCAAGGCCCACAACGATCCCCATAGCAAGCATCCGGGCGACGTCTGGAAGGCCCACGCCAGTGGCCAGGTTGGACCTTGGGCAGACGACGACGGGCACCCCGGCCTCCGCGACCATCGCGAGGTCGCTGGGCTCGGCGCGGGCTAAGTGGACGAGAAGGTCGGGCTCAAGGCTCAGGGCGGCCTCGATGTCGTCTCTTCCCGCTTCGCCAGCGTGAAGGGCGACTTTTTTTCCCTCGGATCTCGCTATCTCGACCACCTCCTCGACCCAGGAACGAGGATGATCTCGCGTGCTGCTGATCCCGACCCCCCAGCACTTCGGATGAACGTGGATCGATCCGGGATCGGGTCTTCCCAGGACCCTTCCGATGAGGTTTGTGCCCTCCATCGCCTCGAAGAGCATCTCGGCCCCCCCATAGCCACCCTCGCGAAAGTCGGCGAAGGCACAGGTTCCAGAGCGGGCCATATCCGATAGCGACTTTCTCATCCCCTCGACCTGGTCCTGTCGGGAGGATGTCGATAAAGCCCGGTGCTTGAGGCCCCCCGGCCCCACCAGCTCGTCGAGAGGGAGAAAGGGCGGGTCCTTGAAGATGGAGTCGCCCAGGTGGACGTGAGCGTTGACGAGGGCCGGAGAGATTATCCCCTCGATGTCTGAGTCGACCTTCTCGGACCCGATCTCCGCGACGACCCCCTTTCGCAAGATGAGGTACCCCTCGAAGGGCTCAAACTCCTCACCCAGGAGGATCGTTCCGGAGAGGATTATCTCGTCGTCCGTCTTCTGCATCGAACGAAGATCAGGGCGGGAAAATATTTAGCTTTCCTCTCTGGTCTAGAGATCATCATGGACAGGCCCAACGTCATCATCAACAGCGCCATGAGCGCCGACGGAAAGATCAGCTCTTATGAACGAAAGCAGGTGAGGATATCGGGACCAGAGGATATGGATCGGGTGAAGCTTCTCCGGGCCGAAAGCGACGCGGTCATGGTGGGGGTGGGTACGGTCCTTGCCGACGATCCGGGCCTTCGGGTCAAATCTCAGGATCTGAGACGCATGAGGTCGGACCGAGGCCTTCCTGAAGATCCAATACGGGTGGTTGTCGACAGCCGGGCGAGAACCCCGCCCACAGCGGAGGTTCTGGGTGAGGGCTGCATCCTGGCCGTCTCCAGGGCAGCTCCCGAAGAGCGACTTGCCTCCCTGGAGGAGAAGTGTGAGATCGTCGCCATCGGAGAAGAGAAGGTCGACCTCGCAGAGCTGATGAATATCTTGAAGAAAAGAGGGGTCGGGCGGCTGATGGTGGAGGGGGGCGCCACCTTGAACTGGTCCCTCATCGAGACGGGGCTCGTCGACGAGATCTCGGTTTACATCGGCCCCATGATCATCGTAGGGAAAGGGGCGCCCGCCCTGGTGGACGGCCCAGGCTTCTCCGACAGTTATCCAAAGCTAGAGCTTCTATCGTTCGAGGTCCTAGACGGCGGCGTCCTCCTCCAGTGGCGTGTCCTATAAAGGATCAAGATCGCATCCAGTCGTCCCAGACTTTGCCTTTTTCAGCCAGGACGGCAGAGGCCTTCTCAGCCACGTCGAAGGGGATTCCCACCACGACCAGTTCGTTTTCAAGCCCGGAATTTTTGGCGGAGCCGTCGCATCCGAGGGAGACGTTCACGTTCCCTTTCAGGATGGGAGAAGATGTGGCGTCGACGCAGAAGGACTGGATGCCGGCGGTGTCGATGTTGATCCTGCCACCCTTTTCGTAGAGAACGGCCTGAACTATCCTTCTCGCCTGGACCGGGGTGCCTACGAAGATGACGACGTCCGGCTTCACCGACATCTTTTCGAGGGGGGCGACCAGGGTGGCCACGGCGCTCCCCGCCGGCATCGCCGGGAAGGACGAGACGGTATTAGATCCCCCCTCCTTAGTCTCGCACTTGTTCAGCTTCGAGAAGTAGAGGTTTCCGGACAATATGTTCTCCGGAAACTCCATGAGGCCGAGCCCCGAAGCGCCTCCCTTGCAGGAGTGCATATCGACCTTGGCAAGGTTCGTCTCGCCCCTGAACCTCGCCGCCTGGACCATCTCGCAGTAGCGGCAGGGTTCTGTGATCATCTTCACGTCCTTGGGAATGTCTTCATCATTTTTGATCAGCTTCACGCCCACTGGGTTTGTTTCCAGGTGGAGTCTTTCGACCAGGGTCTTTGCCATCTCATCAAGTTCCATGGAGAATACCTCGCAGTTTTTGCCTGGAGACGGCTTTGTGCCGGGCCTACATCTCTCTTGCGCTCAAGAGTACCATCGATTTGGGTATTTCAGATCGGCGCAGCTCCAGAAAGGACAGTCACAAAAAGGATACTTTGGCGATCCCCTCATCGCCCTGTCATGAGCTTTCATATGCGTTATCCCCCCATAGCTCATTACATGGCTGACACCACGACGATCGCGATCCGTCATGAGACGAAGGCGCGCCTCGACGAGCTGAAGCGCCATCCTCGGGAGAGCTACAACGACGTCGTCGATCGGCTGGCCAGCATGGCCACGGACGATGAGCCCCTCAGCGACGAGACCCTAAAGAGGATCGAAGAGGCGCTAGAGGACCTGAAACAAGCCAGATATTACACCGAGAAAGAGATCGAGGCCGAGCTGGAGCTTGGTTGATGCTCTGCCATCTGCCAGACCCCTCCTATTCGCATGTCGAAAGCGCATCGAGATAGCTCCCCCTCGCCCTCTCGCTGAAGCAGACCAAAAATACCTTCTCGATCGACTCGTTCGTCTCCAGAAAATCCCTGATCTCGGCTACGGCAATCCTTGAGGCCCTCTCCAGAGGAAACCCGTATGCTCCGGTGCTGATGGCCGGAAAGGCGATCGTTTTGATTCCGTTTTCTGCGGCGAGCAAGAGAGAGTTCCGGTAGGCCTTCGCCAGAAGGTCGTCATCGCCGACTCCGCCGCCCTGCCAGATCGGCCCCACGGTGTGGATCACAAACTTTGCGGGAAGGTTGTACCCTTTTGTGATCCTCGCCTCGCCGGGAGGGCATCCGCCCAAGGTTCGGCATTCCTCCAGAAGGCCGGGGCCCGCCGCCCGGTGTATCGCGCCGTCGACGCCCCCACCTCCGAGGAGGGAGGGGTTTGCGGCGTTGACGATGGCGTCGACCTCCAATTTCGTGATGTCGCCAAGGACGACCTCGATCCTCTCGTTCAAGCTCGTCATCAGATCTGAATTTGGGAGTGATCGTATATCCCGATTTTGAGGCATAGAAGAGAATGAACTGATGGGGGCAGATCGAAGCAAGCGGTTTCTACCTTTACAATCCCGACCTTCGAGCCAGGAACTCCTCTTTTGTGATGTCGAAGAG
>JBFESM010000104.1:0-6880 GCA_041548445.1 Methanothrix sp.
AGGGGCATGAAGACCGGCTCCGCCCCGATCGCCTCGATGCACCTGGTCTGAAGACCGCCGGGGCTTCTGATCCGCATCCCTTGGACGTCTTCCAGGGTCTTGACCGGTTCATTGGTCCAGAGGTGGGAGTTGATGCAGGGGTTCACCTCGATCACCTTGACGTCGGCGAACTCCCCTCGAAGGGCCCGGTTGAGGACGGCTGCTCCTATATCCGTCGAGGTCTCCTTGCACTCGATCTCGGCCGGGAGGCTGAGGACGTCGGAGAGGGGGAAGCGTCCCGGAGTCCAGGTGAGGGTGGCGTAGCCCATATCGGACCTGCCGTCGGCTACGATCTCGTAGTGCTTGGGCCCCGATCCCAGGGCCTCGCCGTCGAAGAGGGCGTAGGTGATTCTTCCGCCGCACCTCTCTCCCAGGGTCTCAAGCATAGGGATCCAGACGGTCTGGCCCTCCATGCTGGTGTGAGGATGCCAGGTGCTGAAGTTTATCTTCACACTCTCTTCAGACGGCAAGGGGTCGGAGGCGGTCTCGGCGCCGATCTTGTTTCCATTTGCTCCATGGGACCTTGGTCCAAATCGGTGCTATGTGGGATAGCTCCGTCCATTGAAGCGAGTCTCATGGATCGTCGGTTAAGGAGCTCGAACTACAACCCGCCGTAGGATCTGACGTGATTCCAGGCCTGGTGATACTCTGGATAACGCTTCTCGTCGGAGTAGATCGAGGCGTCCTTCCGGCCATAGAGCTCCCGATCCGCCCCGACCGGGCAGACCTTGATGCATACCCCGCAGGGCGAGACCCCCCGACGGTTCAGCTCGGCGCTGTAGGCGGAGCAGGCATTTTTGTCGGTGAGGCCCTCGGGGTAGTCCCTCTCGTCTAAGGCGTTAGCAGGGCACATCCGCACGCACCTCATGCACCGGGTGCACAGGTCCTCCTCCATCAACGGGTCTGGGGGAAGCTCGGCCGAGGTGAAGACGGAGCCGAAGCGGACCCGTGGACCGTACTCTGGCGTCAGAAGGACGTTGTTCACGCCGAAGCTTCCAAGCCCGGCAAGATAAGCAGCGTGCCGGTGGCTGAAGAAGGCGACCGGGTTTTTCAGCAGCACCTCTATGCTTGCGTATCCGTCCCTGGGGACGAAGACGGATTGGTGTCCCAAATCGGAGAGGAAGTTTGAGAGCCGGTATGTGTACTGGTCCAAAAGGATGTTCACGGTCCTGTAGAGCTCCCGGTACCAGACCGACGGCGAGGTCTCCAGCACCGGAAGAGAGATCGCAAGCCCGATGACGATGACCGACCTCGCCTCGGGGTATATCGACTGGGGCCAGAACTCCTCGGGGATCCAGGGCTCGAAGGGCGGCTTTTCCCATCGGTCAACGCTGGCGACCCCCACCATCGGGATCTCCATCGAGCGGCACCGTTCCAGGAGGGCTCTTTTCAATTCAGCGCTCATGAGAGATTCCACATTCGGATGTGTTGATAAAAGGATGTCTCAGGTAAACACGGCCTTTTTTGCGTCGACCCTGCAGAGAAGCACGGTTTTTGAATTACCCCCGTCTCTTTACAATCAAACATTTTGTAAATCACATTTCCAACGAGCAAGTTAACTCCTCTTCAAATCCAATCCCTTGGATATTGCAGCGCTCCCTTCACTGAAACGGCCGATCTGCAGTAGAACTAGGCCCTTGTTGTTCCATGCGTATGCATTTTCTGGATCTATTTCGATCGCTTTTTCGTAACAGTAAAGGGCCTCTTGGTACTGAGATAGATAGTTGTGGGCGTCGCCCTTTGCGATCCAAGCGTCTAGATTTTGTGGATTGATATCGAGGGCTTTTTCATAACAACCAACGGCGTCTTCGCATCTCCCCGAAGAAGCTAAAGAATCGCCTTTGCTGAGCCAGGCAGGTTCAAATAATGGGTCTATATCCAGAGCTTCGTCAAAACAATCGATCGCTTCTTCAAATTCGTTCATGGAGAAGAGCCCAAAACCTTTGTTATACCAGATCAGAGCATTTCCTGGATCTATTTCGAGGGCTTCGGGACTATACACTCATAAGATCGGCCGGCTCGGGTTTCGAATAGTTGAAGTGCAATTCAAAGCCTAAAAGGTCGAAGTGCCGGAGGATTGGAACTATTGTCTCTAGCCGAACGGCTGAGAATATATCCTATAAACGCGAACTGCAGTGGCATGGACGGTCTGGAGAGGTACAGGGGAATCGTGCCGGAGTTCGAGCGGCTCGTTGAGGCGATTGTGCGACCGCTTCCCGTCACCGCAAGGATCAACACCCTCAAGACCGATCGGGATCGGCTACTCTTCCGCCTGAAGGAGGCGAAGGTGCCTTTCCGACCCTTTTCCTGGTACTCCTTGGGCCTCGAGCTTGAGGTGGAAAAGCCCGGTAACCTCATCGAGAGCCTGATGGGCCACATCCACGTCCAGGAGGAGATATCGATGGTCTCTCCAGTCGTTCTGGACCCGAAACCAGAAGAGAGGGTCCTGGACCTGTGCGCAGCTCCCGGGAGCAAGACCACCCAGATCGCCTCGATGATGGAGAACCGGGGACTATTGGTTGCAAACGATCCCGCCAACACCAGGGTCGCCTCCCTCAGGTCCAACTGCGAGAGGGCGGGAGCCATCAACGTCGTGGTGACGAGGTACGACGGCCGCCGTTTTCCCACCCAAAAGTTCGACCGCGTCCTCGTCGACGCCCCCTGCACAGGCCAGGGGATGGCAAGAAAGGACCTCTCGGTCCTGGACCGGTGGAGCCTCAAGCGCTCCCTCGGCCTTCAGCGCCTCCAGCGCGCCCTTCTCAAAAGGGCGACGGAGCTCGCAAAGCCCGGTGGCACGGTGGTCTACTCCACCTGCACCTTCGCCCCCGAGGAGAACGAGGCCGTAGTATCCCGGGTCACCGACCAGGTCCGCTCCGTCAGGCTCGAGAAGGTCTCGATACCGGATCTAGAAAGCTGCCCGGGCCTGGTGGAGTGGGACGGGGTCGGGTTCAATCACGAGATGGAGAAATGCGCTCGGTACTACCCACACCAGAACGACACGGGAGGATTCTTTGTCGCAAAGCTCATTAAAGAATAGGTCGCCCTTCTCGCCGCTGGACCGGGCCGAGGTGGCAGAGATGATGCAGTCCAGATTCGGAATCCCTCCTGCCACCTTCGAAGGCGTGAGCTTCTACAGGAAGGGTCGGAACGTCTGGGCCTTCAGCCTTCCCGAGATCCCGGACCTGTGGTGCGAGTCGGTGGGCCTTCGTTTCATGTCGGTCCGGGGCCGGGTCCCGAAGCCCACCACCTACGCCCTCCAGCTCTTCGGCCGCTTTGCCACCAAGAACGCCGTCGACCTCGGCCCGATCCAGGCTGAAAAGTTCATAGCCGGGGAGGGGCAGAGCTTGGAGGCGGAGCTTGATGACGGTTACGTGGTGGTATCTCACCGGGGCGAGGTTCTCGGGTGCGGTCTATATTCAAGAGGCGAACTCATCTCGCAGCTTCCAAAGGAGCGCAGGATCATGAAAGACGGGATCGAGAACTGCCTATCGGGCGGTGATAATTGATGATGTTATCTCGGGAGCAAGAAACAGTGGCGTTCGAAGACGGTCCCCTTTCCCAGGACTGTTGGATCGATCGGGCCTCTCTCATGGCGCTCTGGAACGAGCCGGTCAGGCTCTTTCGGCTCGCAAACCTCCACCGGGAAGAGCGATGCAGAGACGAGGTCTCCTTCGTCGTCAACAGGAACGTCAACTTCACCAACCGATGTGTGGGAAACTGCAAGTTCTGCGCCTTCAGGCGCACCGACGGCTACCTTCTATCAGAAGAGGAGATCCTGGACAGGGTGGCGGCTGCAGAGAGGTTCAAAGCCACCGAGATCTGCATCCAGGGAGGGCTTGCCCCCGGCCTCGTTCTGGAGGACTACTGCCGGATCCTGGAGGCGGTCAAGGAGAACTACCCGAGGATGCACCTTCACGCTTACTCCCCCATGGAGGTCTTTTACATGTCCCAAAACTCCGGCATCACCCCCGCGGACTCGATAAGGGAGCTGAAGCGTGCAGGCCTTGGATCGATGCCGGGAACCGCGGCCGAAATTCTGGTGGACCGGGTGAGGGAGGAGATCTGCCCCTCCAAACTGAAGACGGCCGAATGGCGAGATGTGGTCACCACGGCCCACAGCCTGGGGGTTCCCACCACATCCACCATGCTCTACGGCCACATCGAGAGCCTTGAGGATCGGATCAGCCACCTTCTGCTCCTCCGCGAGATCCAGGCCGAGACCGGCGGGTTTTCGGAGTTCGTCCTTCTGCCCTTCATGCCCGGGAACAACTCTTTAGGTCCCTGGTCCTCGAGGATGGGCCACCTCGAGAACCTCAAGATGCACGCCCTCGCCAGGGTCGCCCTCCATCCCCTGATCGCCAACATCCAGGCGAGCTGGGTCAAGCTCGGACGGGACCTTGCGGGCCGGACCGTTCTCTGGGGGGTGAACGACCTTGGCGGAACCCTCATGGAGGAGAACATATCGCGAACCGCAGGAGCCGTCGAGGCCGAGTGCATGACCCCAGATCAGTTCAGGGATCTGATCGAGAGGAATGGGAGGGTTCCGGTCCAGAGGACGACCCTCTACGGCCGGGTGAGATGACAAATGGCCTATTATTCATCCAGCAGGCTCATCGACGGGCCACTCTCATAACAAATATCATATAGTACGACTAGTTCTACTGCGGGGAGTGATCTGATGACCAAATTACCCTCTTTGATGCTCATCTGCTCAATTGTGGGACTTTTCGCCCTGGCAGGAGCCTCTTGGGCTTCGAACGGCCTGGACACCGTGACCATCACCGGGTCGACGACGGTTATGCCCCTGGTGGAGATCTGCGCTGAGGAGTTCAACATGCTCCAGAAGAACGTGATGGTGACCGTCAGCGGCGTCGGTGGGTCCGGGGTGGGGATAAAGAACGTAGCCAGCGGCTTTTCCGACATCGGGATGTCTTCACGGGAGATCAGGGCCGATGAGATCAAGCTTTACGGCGACAACTTCTCAGAATACCTGATAGGCTACGACGCGATATGCATCGCCGTCAGCAAATCGATATACGACTCGGGCGTCACGAACCTCACCCGCGACCAGCTCAGGGCGATATACAACGGGAACGTGACGAACTGGAAGGAGCTTGGAGGTCCTGACAGGGAGATCTACGCCGTGGCGAGGATGGTGGGCTCGGGAACTGGCGACATATTCAACGAGATGGTGATGGGCGACCTGAAGACGGAGACCATGGGTGCCGACACATACACCCAGAACAACGCCGAGATGAAGACTGCCATAACCAAGAGCGATAAGGCGATCGGTTATCTCGGCTTCAACTACGTCCAGGACGGAAACCTGAGCGCTGTTGCCTACGAGGGGGTCTTTCCCACCACCGAGAGCATAAAAAGCGATACCTATCCCCTCTCCCGTCCCCTTTACGTGATGACCTGGGACGAGCCCGACGATGGAGAGCAGGCCTTCATAGACTTTATCCTGGGCGATGAGGGGCAGTCCATCGTAGAGGAGATCGGATTTCTGCCCGTCGACTGAGCTTCCGAATTAAAAATAAGTTGGAGGGAGCGGCGCTGGCCAAAAAGCGGCAAGCGCCTCTCATATACCATCGTGATCTTCTTCATCAACAATTAGTGCAATACTGGGCCTTGGAGGTATCGTTCCAGGAGTCGCCCCAGGCCTTTTCGCGGCAGGTGCAGTCGAATATCTCCTCTTCGCCCCACATCTTGTCCATGTCGTCCATCTCGCCGTAGCCGCCTATACAGCAGGAGAGCCAGTCCTTTCTCGCGCTGTTTCCAGAGCAGCTGGTGCAGACCTCCATGTTCTTGGTGATCTTGAAGGTGCCCGCGTAGTTCTCATCGATCTCTATGAGGGGTTTCTTCCATCCCTCGTCTTTTGTGGTCACGAGCTGGCCGACGTGCACCGCCCCTTCTGTCACTTCTTCCTCGATATTCATGCTGGTGCTGCTGAGACCCTTTTCGGGAGAAGAGCTGTATTTTTTCACACCCTTAACATAGGTCGGCACCTTCTCTTTGTTTTCGAGCTGGACGCCGATGTCCTTCACGAAGGCCGAAGCGTACTCGATCTGGTGGACCATGGAGACCGCATCACCGCACAAGCCACCATCGTAGTTCTTGGCCTCGGTCCTCTCCTTCAGCTTCGAGTTGTAGACTATCGGGTTTTTGGCGTAGTATCCCGTCCCGTAGACCATGGCCACCGGAGAGTACGTCATCTCGTTCTGCTCCACAAAGGAGATGTTCCCTTTGTGGCCGCTCTGAGACCCCGTATAAACGAGGGTATCTTGATCTTGAGTGGATACTGAAAAAGAGCTCTGATTCGAGTTTAAAAGGGTCGCAGTGTCCATGGTTCCGCTGCCGTGCATGTAGTTTTTGAGCTGGAGGGACTCGGTGTTCACCTTCTGGTAAACCATGGCAAAACCCACGCCCTCCACGTCCTGCTCCAGCGTCTGCTCGTTCTTTATGTAGTACCCCTCGCAGTTGTCGGCTGCCCAGGCTGGACCCGAGACCACCAGCATCACCAGGAGCGCCGCCCAGATTCTCGTAATCGTCCCTACACCTCTCATATTCATCCCTTCTCCGAATTTTCTGCTATTATCCGCCGCGTACATGACATTTTTTGCTATATAATTCTTTCTAAGTCTGAATTAAACTTAAAATTAAGAATATGTTTGCTATCTTATCTTAAATTAGTGATAACTTATTTTACTAAGATGGCCGTCAAGGGGTGATGCCATACGAAGGTCCCTTCAGATCAAGCCTCGATTTAGGTATCAGAAGACCGCAGCGAACGATAGTCAAACTGGCGGCGGCGCACCCCGCAGTAGAACTGCGGGGCATG
>JBFESM010000105.1:0-6856 GCA_041548445.1 Methanothrix sp.
CCGACGACTTCGCCGAGGTTCTTGGGTTTCTGGGCTTTGAGGTGGCCGAGATCATCCGCATGGCGAACGGCGGCGCGCCGGACGCGGTCCTGGAGAGAAAAGACCTTCTGGAGAAGGCGAAGGCCGCAGGAAAGGCCCTTTAGACGAGCCGCTCCTCCTTTCTAATCCAGCAGAGACGAAGAAAAAAAGAAGAGTCGGAGGGTGCCGGGCGCGGGAGGAGTGCGGGGCGCGCCGCGAGCGCCCACCTCAGCCGGTTTACTTTATTATCGCCTCCAACCTGCGGTTCACCTCATCCCAGTTCACGATCTTCCAGAAGGCCTCCACGAACCTGGGCCTCTCATTCCTGTAGTCGAGATAGTATGCGTGCTCCCATACGTCCAGGACCATCAGAATTCGAAATGCGGGGTAGACGTTCACATTGTGCTTCTCGATCTGCATGATGACTGGCCTTCTGGTCATGCCGCACCATGCCAGGGCCGCCCATCCCGAGCCCTCTGTGCTGGCGGCGGCTAGGGTGAACTCCTTCTTGAACCGCTCGAAGGACCCAAATTCATCTTTCAGGACGTCGGCGAGGGGGCTTCCGGGCTCCGGCTCCTTGCCGGCCTCGGCGGCAGGAGCGAGGTTCGACCAGAATAAGCTGTGCAGCACGTGGCCGCCCGCCTGGAAGGATAGCTCCTTCAGGGTGGCCTTCATATCCACGTCCGTATTCGCCTCGCGGGCCTTGTCCAGCCTTTCCAGGATGGCGTTGGCCCCATTCACGTAGGCCGCATGATGCTTGTCGTGGTGCAATCGAAGCTGGGCCTCGGATATGTGAGGCTCCAGGGCGTTGTAGTCGTAGGGCAGATCCGGCAGGGAGTAAAATCTCTTCTCAACCATGATGATATCACCTTCGAAGCTAGCGAAATTTTTACGACAATCTCGATCGGAGGGAAGGCCGGAGCGGATCCGATCCGGCCTGCCCGAATATCTTCAAAAAAACTCAGTATTTCACCGATTCGATCTTCTCCCCTCTCGGCACTATCGAGTGATCGGGATTGCCGGAGGGCTTCATCTCCGTCCGCTTCCCCCTTTCCTTGAACTTCTCCATATGCTCTCTCGCCGTCTCCAGCTTTTCGTCGTAGACCGTATGGACGACGTAGGCCTCCTTTCGGCCCTCGTCATAGTACAGATCATGGCCGGACCACCCGTTGCTCTTCCGGATCTCCATCCTCTCATCGAACTTCTGTCTCCAACCCGGGAAGTCCTCCACCTTATGTCTCACGACCCCTATCTTCGCCATAATCTCACCTTTAAAGATTATAAATGGACCTTCTTCATAAAGTACTTTTCCGGCCTCCAGCATCGAGATGTTTTCTTCTGGCTTTCAGGGCATGTTCTCAGTCATCTTGACTAATTTCTAAATATAAATAAAAATATAATACGTTAATTTCATGCCGCGAGCACGATAGAGATTCGAAGGTTAAATCCCTGGATATCGATCCACTCCAGCGCCCTTATTCCTGGAGAAGGCAGAGCAAATCGTCCATCCGGAGATGGGACGATCTCTCCGCCTACAACTCTTCCTGGACAAAGCGGCTCTCTGGATTTCTATCAAGCACCGTCTTGCCGACGGGCGTCAGAGGAAAAACGGTCTTCCGGCCAGATATTCGTCTGTCATCAACCTTCGTCTGATAACCGTAGATGTGGCCCAGAGTTTTTTTTGGCAGAAACACCAGTTTTCGCGGACCACTCCGCCGCCCGTATTTCTGGTATTTCTGGTGGCTGTGGTCTTATCGTCGGCGGGCTTCGGGATGAATTACGTGATCTCCGATCAGCTCGTTTTGTTAGGCCATCTTCCCGCCTTCATGCCAGGGATTATCCCTTCACCCTCGACCCCCGGCGACAGGAAGCTCACGATCCGATCGATAAAGGCGACGGACTTGATGCGCCTCCTGTCCACTTCCTTCTCAGCGAAGCTTCGATAGATCCTCTTTGCCATATCCTCGGGGCTAAACTCCCCTGGCTCGATCTCGACGACGGGGTCCGAATTGGGCTTCGTCGCCGAGACCGGGCCGCTGATGAGCTGGTCGCCCGCTACCTAGATGGCGAGGCCCACGGGAAAATTAAGCTGAAAAAAGGATGGGTCATAGGCTGCGGAGGCGCGGCGCGAGTTGGGCGAACGGCACCAAGCACCCACCGCCCCCACACTGGTCAATAAATCGTGTTCTGGTAGAGGAGGACGCCCCAGAGGGCGCCGAGGGCCATGATCGCCGCCGCCGACCGCCGGAGGCCCAGGTCGTAGTAGGTGATCCCCACCGCCACCATGATGGCAACGTTCATCATCGCGGTCGTGGGCTCGATGGCGCCGCTCCGGTTCACAAAGCCGCTCCAAACCTGGGGAAGGAGGGCAAAGGCTCCCATCACCGACCCCAGGGTGAGCATAAGGTCATGCCACGTCAACTTCGTATTCCTGTTTCCTGTTCAGACTCCAAAGCTGCTTCCTTTTCAGCTTTTATGGCTTAATCTGGCTGATAATCGTCTTATCATCCCAGCATTTGGGATATAAAGATCTCAACACATCTATATACCAGCTAGACGTCTTTTCCTATGGCTATTCAAAGGCGACTATGGCCATACCAGGAAATGAACTACATATCGCCTTTAAATGATTCAATCACAATTTGAATTGTGATCGAAGGTATTCTAACTGGCCTAACTGCAGTTCAATGGAGATAAATCTTTTGATCAAATCCTATATCCTAGATATACGATTATATTTGATTAATTTTGTAATTTCAGATATATCTGTTTATTTAACACCGATTATTACCCTTTAAAAGATGATATAAAGCTTAATATACCTTATACTTCTTATTAAATCGATTTAATTCGTTAGAACACAAAAAAGATCGATATTGAGATGGCATCAAACCCAAATTACCGAATCAAAAATAGCAGGAAAAGAGCATGGCCATCTCTCAAGGCCTTCATGGTCAGAGATCACCCCTTCACCCTCGATCCCCCCGACGGCAGAAAGCTCACGATCCGATCGATGGAGGCGACGGACTTGAGGCGCCTTCGGTCCTCCTCCCGCTCGGCGAAGGTCCGATAGATCCGCCTCGCCAGGTCCTCGGGGCTGAACTCGCCGGGCTCCGGGGTCTTTGTGACCTGCTCTGCTGCCACCGTGGGAAGCAACAGGTTTGAGAGTAGCCCGTCGGCCATCGTCGTTCTCCAGTGGGAGACCTTCCAGGACGCAGACCTTCAAGGCCGGAAGTTGGGCAGGCGCGTGGGCGAAGAGGCTTATCGGCAGGCTGAAAGCTGCTGGAACGGGACAGCTCACAGTCCCTGAGGCTGCGGCCAGTCCGGTGGGCGAATCCCGGGATGTTCTCGGTTGATTTTATATGCTTGCTGGGAACTTCCGTAATCAATGATCTCTGACCTCGGGCCCGCCGAGATTCTGCCGGTTCGGGGGCGATCTGACGATACGAAGGGGGATGTTCCACGAAGCCGATAGACTTTCACGCTCACATATACACCGACGAGATGGCGCCGAAGGCGATCGCCTCTGTGAAAAGGAGGATGGGGGTCAGGGTGCCAGGCCTTGGAACGGCCTGTGACCTCAGGGACTCGATGGAGAGGTCCGGCGTTGAAAAATCGATAATCCTGCCACTGGCGCCTCACCCCAAACACGTGGGGCCGACAAACGACTTTTTCCTGGCGGCGGCCGAAGGAAACGGCCTCGTACCCTTCGGGGCAATCCACCCCTTCCAGCCCGACCTCGAAGACGAGCTGGACAGGCTCATCTCGGCCGGGGTCAAGGGGGTGAAGG
Source organism: Methanothrix sp. (assembly GCA_041548445.1). GTDB lineage: Archaea > Halobacteriota > Methanosarcinia > Methanotrichales > Methanotrichaceae > Methanocrinis. Next base: position 3,809 of record JBFESM010000105.1, read on the forward strand.
CCGTCCCCTTCCTCCAGAGCTTCTATCCCGACGATCCGCAATGCGACCGGCTCTACGAAGCCGTGGAAGAGCGGGATATGGTCCTCCTCCTCCACGCGGGAAAGGTGCCCGAGGACCTGCCGGAGTTCTTCGGGACCCCCGACCGCTTCGCCCGGATGGTGGAGCGACATCCTGATCTGGTCGTCGTCCTCGCGCACCTTGGCGGGTGGGAGATGTGGAGCGGTGTGCGTGAGCACCTGCTCCCGGCAGGGGAGAACGTCTACTTCGACACCGCCTACATCTCGCCGAGCCTGACCCCTGATGAGGCGGGCGACCTGATATCCGAGATCGGCGCGGATCGGGTCCTCTTCGGGACCGACTACCCCTGGACCGACCAGGCCGAGGAGATCGAGTTCGTCGGGGAGATGGACTTATCGGATCGGGAGAAGAGGCTGATCCTATCTGAGAACGCCCGAAAGCTCCTTTTCCGCTGAGCTCGGGACCGATCCTGCCCCCATGAAATGGAGGCGAGCCCAACTTTTTTAACGGATCGAGGCGGTGTTAAGAACATGAAGCGCGATCTCATGGAGATTCTGGCCTGCCCGATGTGCAAGGGCGATCTGGACCTCGAAGTCTTCGAGGAGAAGGACGAGGATATCCTCAACGGCAAACTCTGCTGCAAGAGCTGCGGCGAGTGCTACCCCATCGAGGACGGGATACCGAACATGCTGCCTCCGGACCTTCGGGAGGAGATGGCTTCTTAGGCAGCCAGCGAGGCCCTTTGCCTGCCGGATCCGCTCTGATCCGATTTTAATCAGACCTCAAACTCTTCAAATTCTCTTTTATTCTGATCGCCACTCTTATCTATGTCCAAAATACCTTCTCGAATACGTGATAAGCGTGAGATACATCGTCGTTACGGGCGGGGTGATGAGCGGCCTTGGAAAAGGGATCACCGCCGCCTCCATCGGTCGGATGTTGATGGAGAGGGGTTACAAGGTCACCGCCATCAAGATTGATCCCTACATAAACATCGACGCGGGGCTGATGAGCCCCTTCCAGCACGGCGAGGTCTTCGTCCTCAAGGACGGTGGCGAGGTGGACCTCGACCTCGGTAACTACGAGCGATTTTTGGACGTGGAGCTGACCCGCGACCACAACATAACCACCGGCAAGGTCTACAAGAGCGTCATCGAGAAGGAGAGGCGTGGCGAGTACCTGGGAAAGACCGTCCAGATCATCCCCCACATCACAAACGAGATCAAGGAGCGGATCAGGAACGTGGCGAGGGAGAGCGGCTGTGAGGTCTGCCTGATCGAGGTCGGCGGCACCGTCGGCGACATCGAGAGCATGCCCTTCATCGAGGCGATGAGGCAGCTTCGTAATGAGGAGATGGGAAACATCGCCTTCGTCCACGTCACCCTCGCCCCCACCACCACCGACGGCGAGCAGAAGACGAAGCCTACCCAGCACAGCGTCAAGGAGATGAGGTCTCTTGGCCTTCAGCCCGACATCGTCGCCGTCCGCTGCACGCGGCCGCTGCGGGACGAGACGAAGTCGAAGATATCCCATTTCTGCGATGTGCCCGTCGAGGGGGTGGTGAGCAACCACGACGTCGACGACGTATACAAGGTGCCCCTCCTTTTAGAAGAGCAGCGAACTCCCCTTTACCTGATGAAGATGCTCAGGCTATACCCACTCGAGCACAGGACCGACTGGGTGGAGCTGATCGAGAAGATGGTCTCTATCAACGATTCCGTCAAGATGGCGATCGTCGGCAAGTACACCGCCGGGTCGCAGGGGACGACCCACATGGAGGATACTTACCTCTCTATCCGCGAAGCCCTCAAGCACGCTGGGATCGAGGCTGGGGCCTGGCCCAAGATATCCTGGATCGACGCTGAGGATTTGGAGCACAAACCGCCGGAGGAGGTCCTGAGCGACTTCGACGGCATCCTCGTGCCCGGGGGCTTTGGCGCCCGGGGCACCCAAGGGAAGATGGAAGCGGTCAAGTACGCCCGTGAGAAGGGCGTTCCATACCTTGGGATCTGCTTTGGGATGCAGCTTGCCGTCGTCGAGTTTGCAAAGAACGTCCTGGGCCTCAAAGAGGCCAGCTCCACCGAGTTCGGCGAGACCCCGCACCCGGTCATAACGATCCTTCCCGAGCAGGAGGGAGTCGAGGATATGGGGGCGACGATGCGTCTAGGAAACTACGACGCAGAGCTGAAGGAGGGAAGCATCGCCCGGAGGATCTACGGAAAAGACCACATCGTCGAGCGGCACCGGCATCGGTATGAGGTCAACCCCGATTACGTCTCGATGATCGAGGAGAAGGGGATGGTCTTCACCGGCAAGAACAGGAACAGGATGGAGATCGCCGAGATCCCCGATCACCCGTTCTTCTTCTCGACCCAGTTCCACCCGGAGATGAAGTCGAGGCCCGGCCGCCCCTCGCCTCCGTTCCTCGCCTTCGTCGAGGCGATGAAGGAGAGGGTGGGGAAGCGAGAGTAGAGGGCAAAAGGGGGCAAAAAGCGCCGTCATGCCGGGCGGCGCGAAAAATCTTTTTGGCTGAAAGGATCGGTGGCGCTCTTTGATTTGGTTGATATTTCGATTAGAGTTCTTAGAGAGAACACACAATAGCGCTTTTGATTGCAAGATGGATCCAAAGGGGTATCCAACAAATCAGAATCAATGTCGCTCTCTTTAGATATATCAACCGATTCCAAGCGTACAACCAAAGGCACAGTAGTTAACATAGGCCCTCTATACGCAAGCGGACTGCCTGTAAGATTAATTAAAAGTCAAACTGGCGGCGGACACAAACCCTTTGGCCATGCAGCCGTAACATTCTGGATTTTCTTGGCTGTTCTCGGCGGGTTTCTCAACTCCACCCTCTCAGCGGCCAGCTCTAAAGCATAAAGAAACATAGCATCCGCTAAGGAGATCATTGTCAATTTCGAAAACAGATTTGTAGAAATTAGGTGAGGTGGCAGCGATCCATAGTTCCCGAGGGCTCGCGCACCTAAGTACAGTATGGAACGTGGACGGGCTTATCTTCTGAGTTCGGAA
>JBFESM010000106.1:0-6748 GCA_041548445.1 Methanothrix sp.
CCTTTTGAGAAAGAGCCGGCATCCGACGGCGATCGCCCTCCTGGCCTCTTCCAGGGACGCGGGATCGATGGTGGCGGCGGCCCTCGCTCGATCTTCGGGGCTGGTCATCTCAGACACCCTCGAATCCGAAGGTCAAAAGCCCTTTCCTTCCCTTTCCTTATTCCATCGATTCCACCGTATCCCATCGATTCTCACCTTCCCAAGAAAGGCCGAATTCTAAAGGCCACCGACTTCAAATCTCGCATCCAGTCCCAAGATCAGCAAACCGGATATAGAAAGCTCTCGAAAGTCATTGGCATACAAGGGAGGATAAGAGATTTGTTGCTTAAAGTCCTGCGGGGCCCGGCCCTCTCGGGAAAGACGGAGAGGCTCGCAGCCGAGATGTTGGTCGCCCACCAGGCGGACCCCCTCTCCTACACGTTTCTCGGCCCCTCCGCCGAGTTTTCGGCCAACTTCGGCGAGAGGCTCGCAAGGTGCGTGGATGGTCCAGTTCACGCCGGAAACTTCCTCGCCCTCGACAAGCTGGCAGGAGACCTCCACAGGTTCGCCCACCCCGACGAGATGTACCTCAGCCGGGGGGTGATGAGCCTCCTCGCGGCCGAATGCCTCGCCGACCTGGGAGACGAGGAGCTGGGCGTATTCGCACCCCTCAGGAATTCAGCAGCTCTCGCCCACCACCTGGCAGAGGCGGTCTGGGATCTGGCGATGAGGGGAGAGGCCGAGACTCGAGAGCTGCTCAGCTCCGACGAAGCCCTCGCCCTGGCGGCCAGGGTGAAGAGGGAGATCGATCGGGCCTGCGAACGGGGGCTCTTCGACCTCTCTGAGGCCTACCTGAAATTCGAGCCGGATGGAGTGAGAGGCTATGTCCGGGAGAGGTATGGGACTCGCCTCTTCACCGACGGCCTCGCCAATCTAAACAGGGCGGAGATGATCTTCTTCTCCCAGCTTCTGCCTTTATTCGAAGCGGGGGTCATGACCCTGGACCCCGCCCTCTGGGACCCGAGGGGCCTTGAGGATTTTTTATCGCTCCTGGAGGTGGAAGGGATCAAGATTGATTATCTGGAATATCGGCCTGAAAACGAGCCCCTATCGGGTGGCTTAGACTCCTTTCTCCGGGACGGTCCGCCAAGCCCCGGCTCGGACCTGAGAGATCTCGTATCCGTCGAAGGCCATCGGGATCCGGAGACGGAGACCCTGGCGATCTGCCGGGAGACAAAGAGGCTGATCGTCGATGAGGGCCTCGGGCCGGGTGAGATCTCCATCGTGGTCGGCGACCCCGGCACGAGGGGGTGCGAGCTGCTCCGGGCCCTTACGCACGCAGGCATTCCGGCGAAGCTGGAGGAAGAGGAGAGCCTTCTTGAGAGCAAGGTCGTCCAGCTCCTTCTCCTACCATTCAGGGCGGCCCTTTCGGGGTACCCGCCAGAATTGATACTCTCCCTCCTGGACCACGGCTTCGGCGGGGACCTTTTGGCCTCTTCCAGAGATCTGGAGAAGATGGTAGCATCGGCGGGCCTGCACCTCCTCTCGCCCCAAAGCGACCTTTTGGCAGCGCGGCAAAACTGGAGAGAGCGGCTGGACGAGCACCTTTCGGCCTTGCAGGACAAGCGACGTCTCCTATCCGCTGACGAGACCGTTTTGGAGATGGAGCTTCTTGCCGTCGACCGGGAGGTCGAGCTCTGCAATGAGCTATTGAGCAGGTCCGAAGATCTCTTCGGTTCCCTTGAGGGGTTGGAGAACGCAAAAAGGCATGGCGGGCTTGAGGAGTGGGAGGCCGAGTTTCGGCGTTGGATAGACCTATTGGAGGAGAGGCTATCGGGCCTTCCCAGCCTCGATGACGAAAAGTTCGCCCTCCGAAGGTTCTGGGAGGTCTTGCTGAGGATGATTTTGGTGATGGAGGGGCTGGGAAGAAATGACATAAACCTGGACAGGTTCCTGGCCCTTCTCCGAACGCCCCTCTCCGCGGAGGCTCGAAGGTCAGTTTCTTCAAAATCCGACGTCGTCGAGATCCTATCCCCGGCCCTCGCCCAGCACAGGTACAGAAAGGTCAAGTTCGTGGCGGGCTTTTCCGACGGCCTCTTCCCAAATCGAGCGGCCAACCCCCTCTACCAGCTGAACGGGTTCTCCCCGGAGGGCGAAAGCGGATCTGTGAACTTCTATCAGAAGAGGGCCTGGGAAGAAAGGGCCCGTCTTCGGGGAGCCTTCTGCACCTCATCCCGCGTCGCGGTCTCGTACCCAAAGGCCTCAAGAGAGGGAGAGCCCCTCGTCCCCTCCCTCTGGCTCTACAGGATGGCGGAGCTCAAGCATCAGGCCGAAGAAGAGAAGGTGAAAGGCGGGGTTGAATCGATCCCTGCAGAGCCTCCGACCCCCATGAGCAGAAAAGAGCTGAAGGTCGAATATGCCCTCCTCCTCGCAAGAGGTGGGCGGCTGATGGTTCCGGAGGAATACCTTCCCGAGGTCGAGCCCCTCGGCCGCTTTGCGGATGAGTCCCGATTCAGCTGGAGGATCGAGGACCCCGAGGTTTGTCGACGCCTGGTGGGCCGAAACTTCAGCTACTCAAAGCTCCGGGACTTCAAGAGCTGCCCCTTCAAGTTCTTCCTCAAGCGCGCCATGGGGATCGAGGAGCCGGTCCAGGAGAGCCTTGACCTCTCGCCCCTGGAGAGGGGCCTAGCCTACCACGGCATCCTCAAAGCCCTCTACGACGAGGCCCAGAAAGAGGGTCGCACTCCATCGGATCCTATGATGAAGGATTCCGTCGAAGATGAGGTGGAGAGGATGGTGGCGAGGTTTGTCGCCGACCAGAAGATCAGGGCGAGGGATGCGGTCAGACGGAGCATGCTCAGGGCCATCGCCTCCGACATTCTCGGCTATTTGGACTTCGAGGCATCGGACCCGGTAAAGGCCTGCATCGGTTCAAGGGTCATCACGGAGCTTCCCTTCAGCATCGAGCTAGGGCGGATTAAAAAGGTGCTGCCCAAATCCAGCGAGAAGTACGCAGACCTCGTCTTCAGAGGCAGGATCGACCGGATCGACCTGTTGGTTTCCCAGAAGAAGGGCGATCTCGACCTCGTCGTCTCGGACTACAAGTCCTCCGGATCGAGCGCCGAGTGGGAGCAGCTGAGGCTCTACTCCCTCGTCCTCCTGGCCCTGGAAAACCCCGAAATTCCGGCATTTCCGGAGGCTATGAGGGCCTTTTTCAGGACGATCAGAAAGCCCGGGATCTCCAAGGTGCTGGAGGTTCATCCGGAAGAGGAGAGGATGGTCCAGCAGAGGTCGAGGCCCAAGTGCGAGCCCGGCTTCGCCGACGTGGACCGGGAGCTTCGTGAGATGCTGGACAGGATATTCGATGGCAGGGTGTTTCAGAGGTCCGACCAGCTGGAGGGGACAAAAAATAGCTGTTACCTCTGTCCCTTCAAGGCTGGGCCCTGCAGCATGACAGGCGAGGGGAGATCGAATTGAAGAACTCAAATAACTGCGACCTCTTCATATCGGCGAGCGCGGGGACCGGGAAGACCTACACCATATCCAAAGGGTACATCGATATCTTCGAGAGGGCCTTTGAGTCGGACGAGGAGATAAACGTCGGAAACGTGGCGGCGATAACCTTCACCCGTAAGGCCGCCGGTGAGATGAAGGAAAGGATCGTCGAGATGATCAGGGAGCGGGCCAGCGAGGACCCCCGCTGGACGGAACTCCTCTATTCGATGCCCTTCGCCTGGATCGGGACGATCGACTCCTTTGCGGGCCGCATCCTCTCGGAGAATGGGCCCTTTGCAGGCGTCGATCCCGGGTTTCAGGTGGCTGCGGGGTCCGGCTCTTTGCCCCTTCTGCAGAGGGCGGCTCTTCGGACGATCTGGGAGAACGAGGATCTGGTCGAGCCGCTCCTGAAGGTCATGAGCCTCGATGAGATCCTCGGGGCCCTCCGTCGAGGGATGGAGCAGGATAGAGCTAAGATCCTGGCTTCAAGGCCTGCAGACGTCGTCGAAGGGAATCCTTCCTTACACCAAGATCCAGACCTGGCGAGGGACCTGGCCGAGGCGAACCGGGCGTTCCTGGCCCTCTTCGGACGGGTTCACAAGGCTTACCTTCAGGAGATGGACCGTGAAAATCTGACGGACTTCGCCGGGGTCCTTCTGACCCTCCGGGAGGCCCTCAGGTCCAGCCCGGCCCTGAGAAGGCGGCTCCAGGACCAGTTCAGAAGCGTGATCGTCGACGAGTTCCAGGACACTGACTTTCTCCAAAAAGAGATTATCGACCTCCTCCGGGGGCCCGATACGAGGGTCGTCTACGTCGGCGATGCCAAGCAGTCGATATACCGGTTCAGGGGGGCGGAGGTGGAGGTCTTCTCCGAGGCGAGGGAGAAGGTCGAGTCGCTCTCTGGGGAAATCCAAGAGCTCGACACGAACTACAGGTCCCACCCGGAGGTCCTCGCCTTCTGCAATCGCTTCTTCCCGAGGATCTTCGATGCTGGCTACGAACAGGTGATGCCCCTCCCGGTCGAGGGCATGACCGGCGACTTGCCCAGGGCGAAGATCCTCTTCCACCCCGAGGACGAGGCGAAGGCTGCGGCTCTCTTCATAAAAAGCATGGCTGGAAGGGAGTTTGACTTTCTGGAGAGAAAAGCGGACGGTGAGGGCAAAGTGTTGTTGGTCGCAAGCCACAGGCGAATCAGGTACCGGGACTTCGCCATTCTCCTGAGAAAGCTTCGGAGAGGAGCAGGGGATCGGTACGCCAAGGCTTTGAGGGAGCTAGAGATCCCTCATTACGTCGTGGGCGAGTCAGGTTTCTTCGAGCTTCCCGAGATCAGCGGCCTTGTCTCAATGCTGAAGGTCCTGGCAGACCCCGAGGACGATCTGGCCATGACAACGGCGCTTCTCTCGCCCGTCGTCGGCCTCGATCTCCAGGATCTGGCGCTGCTGAAGTTCAGGGCGAGGTTCAGCCCCGACAGTGAGACTCGCCAGATCCAAAGCCAAAGCCTCGGCCACGGCCACAGCATCAGCCTATTCGAGGCCTCAACCCTGCTCGAAGAAGGTGACCTACCCCCAGGAAGGACGAGGAGGCTAGCCCTTTTCAAGGAAGTCCTCGACCGATTCGGGGGCCATAAAGACGTTCTGAAGCCGTCCGAGATTTTGGAGGAGGCGGTCGAGATCCTCGACTACGAGGCGTACCTCGCCCTGAGCGACCCCCTGAAAAAGAAGACCGCCAACCTGCGAAAGCTGATCGAGGCATCAAGGACCCTCGACGAGGCGGGACTCTCCCTGCGAGAGGTGATCTCCCGGCTGGAATCTTTCGGCTTCGACGACGTTGAACCCGCCTCTGTAGAGAGCGAGGAGACGGATGCGGTCAAGGTGATGACCGTCCACAAGGCGAAGGGCCTCGAGTTTCCGATTGTGATCGTCGGCGAGACCTCCTGGAGCGATCCGCCCGGCTCGCCGCCCTTCCTCTTCAGGAGAAGCGGGGATGGGAGAAGAGATCTCGCATTCACCCTCCTCCCCCGGGAGAAAGCCGAGGAGGGAACCATTCTATTCGAATTGGCAGAGGAAGAAAAGGGGAGGGAGACCGAGGAGGAGAAGAGGACCCTCTACGTCGCCGCCACCAGGGCCGCGGACCTTCTCGCCATCACCCTCTCCAATCCGAGCCGGAGGGGGGCGAGGCCCTGGCGGGAGATGCTCTCCGGCCTTCTCGCCCCCTCAGAGAATCCGACCGACCCACCCGAAATCGACCCCGCCTTCCAGGACATCGTCGAGGTGATCAGAGCATCTGATCTGGAGTAACAAAACGTCACAGAGCAGGCTCGGGAAGAAAACGATCCCGTGATCCCGGACCTGAGGTTCATCGACCCCATCGTGGTCGAGGCCGAAAGTTTGCGCATCTCCCCGACCCGGCTCGTCGAGGTCTGGGAGCACCAGGGCACAGGCCTGGTCCTGGAGCCGGAGTCGGAAGCGGCCGAGGAGGGTGAGGAGTCCCTGGAGCCAAAGGACCTGGGCCGCCTCGCCCACCAGATCCTCGAAAACCTGGGCGTCGGCGGCAGAACCCTCGCCGGCCTCGGATCGGCCGAACGGCCCGGAAGGCCCGCCCACCTCTATGCGGGCAGGTTCGGCGACGATGAACTCCGGGTGGTCTGGACATTCCTCGATCAGCTTTTGGATCACTCCCTCGTGAGAGAGATCGAAAGTGCCGAAAACATCAGGACCGAGTACGAGATCATCAGGCCCTTTGGAAGATACATCCTCACCGGAAGGGTCGACAAGCTCGTGAAGACTAAAGGCGGCTGGCGGATCGTCGACTTCAAGTTCGCGGACTCGGCCGCCCACTCTCCCGCCTACGAGTTTCAGATGAAGTTTTACCTCTATCTGGCGCGGGACCTCTTCATGCCGATGCTGGATGCAAAGCTCTTCTACCTCAAGGACGGCGGGGTTCGGGAGGTGAGGCTTGAAGACGAGGAGGTGCAAAAGTTCGAGGAGGAACTGAGGGGGAGGATCGAGCAGGGGAGGGGGAAGGGAAATTCAAAACACGTTTACCAGTAAATAATTTTTATACCACAGATTATATCTGAAAAATTGCAATTGAACATCCATACATGTCGGCGAATTCCCAACTGCGACCGAGACATAAAAAATTTTATTAAAATCGCACTCATTTTTTAGGCATCTGCCCCAACCTCATGGGCATAATTATGAGGGCCACCAGTATTCCAACCAGCAATATGTAGATCCCGGTCAGCATCTTTCCTACGCCTACCAGCTTCAGC
>JBFESM010000107.1:0-6733 GCA_041548445.1 Methanothrix sp.
CAGCCTCCGCAGGCCCACAAGCTCGCCTCTCTGCTCGCGCCGGAAGGAGTAGCGGGTCATCTCGATCATCTTGAGAGGCAATGACCGGTAGGAGAGGGTCATGTCGTGGCTCATCAAGAACTGGCCGAAGCAGGCCGCAAATCGCAAAAAGAAGCTCCTCTTCTCGGCCTCGATCGAGTACTGCCTCGCCGGGAACCGATCCAGGTACTTTTTGAGGGTGGGATGGTTCATGTCGTACATGATGGGCGTCTCCACCTCCATCGCCCCCATCTCCGCAGACCTCTCCAGAACGTAGGATTCCAGAAGCGATTTGACGAGCCTGCCCTTGGGGTAGTACCTCATGTTCCCCGAATCGGAGCCCGGCTCGTAGTCGACGAGCTCGAGGCGACGCATCAGCTCCACGTGGGGCGGGACGGCCTCGACGGCCCTGCTCTTGGAGATCTCGTAGTTGACGAACTTTTTGAGGTTCTCAGCGCCCTTGAAGTCGAACTTTTCAGGCTCAACCATCTCCCCTTCAGGGGTCATTATCCTCCAGATGGAGACGGCCTTCTCCTCGGCCTTGAGGGCTTCGGAGACCACCTCTTCCCTCTCCGTGACCTTGACCACACTCCCACATGCCCCCGCGCCACCAGTGGCGGCAGCAGCACCAGCGCCAGAGCCCGCAGCCTCGCCGAGCCTGATGGAGCGGGAGAGCTCCGAGAGGGGATGGCCTTTGCAGCTGAGCTTGAAGGCCTTGTACCAGCCGAAGGGCGCTCTAGCAACCTCGTACCTCTCACGGAGGACCTCGTCCATCCCATGAAGGATCTTTACCGCGGCGGCAGGAGACGAGAGCTGGGAGCTGAGGTGAGCGTAGGGGTAAAGCATGATCCTTTTGGTCTTGACCTGCTCTGCAACAGCGGCGATCTGTTCCGCACCTTCGGCGACGACCGCCGGGATGTCGTCCTCGTCCCATTTCTCGACGGCGATGAAGGCGCAAAGGGCCTCCTCCAGACGTCCCGACTTTTCCGCCTCCTCCACCTTCTCGGCGACGGGGGTCGGCCTCTTGGCCTCAAATTCTATGTAATCAGAGTGAATTAACAGCAACTGCAAAGGGAACCACCTTCGTTCAGCCAGCTACAAAAGGGGCCATCTAGTTCAACCTTTCGACAGGGGTTGGATAGATGCGGGAAGTTCTCCGGGGAGGTCGAGGAGGAAAGATGGACCAGAACCTTCCCCTCTGAACCAGCTTTGAATCGAATCTGATCTTTCAGACGGCAGGTCCTCCGACTGAACCAAATATTTTGCCAGGTTACTCTCCGATGCAAGAGTAGTTCTCGCAGCGGTCCATCAGCGGGAATTGGTCCTCTCCACCCTCGAAACGGCGAGGGTCGTCTGCGATCCCATCACCTTCGACGTCGAGTCTGGGATATCCCGACCAGAAATACTCCCAAAACACGATGGACAGATCCAACCGCCCCCTCTTTCCACCCGCCGCCACCAAAGCTATTTTGACGCAACCTATTAGTACATCCAGCCGTCAACCTTTGAATTGAGGATTGATCCCTCAGGAGTCTTAAGATGAAACACCTCTTCGGACCCGTCCCATCCCGCAGGCTCGGCCTCTCCCTCGGGGTTGACCTCCTCCCCTTCAAGACCTGCACCCTGGACTGCGCCTACTGCCAGCTGGGCAGGACCACCTGTCTCACCCTGGCAAGGGAGAAGCGCGTCTCCCCAGCGGAGGTCCTGGCGGAGATCAGGTCCCGATCGGAGGATGACTTCGATTATCTGACCCTGGCAGGCTCCGGCGAGCCCCTCCTCCATTTGGGCCTCGACGAGATCATCCGGGGCGCGAAAGATTTGATCGACCGGCCCGTCGTCGTCCTGACGAACGGGACCCTATTCTTCCAAGAGGAGGTCCGAAAAGAGGTTTTGGAGGCTGACCTGATCGTCCCCTCCCTGGACGCCGCCACCCAGGCCACCTTCGAGAGGGTGAACCGGCCCCATCCGGACCTCTTGATCGACGAGATCATCGAGGGGCTCGTCCGCCTCCGAGAGGAGTTCACTGGCAAGATCTGGCTGGAAGTGATGCTGGTCAAAGACCTCAACGAAGCCGAGGCAGACCTCATCGCCGAGGCGGCCGAGAGGATCGGCCCCGACAGGGTCCAGCTCAACACCGTGGTGAGGCCTCCGGCCGAGCCCGTCCAGCCTTTGGCTCCCGAAGAGATGGAGATGATGCTCGAGATATTCTCCGGCGCTGAGGTGATCGCCGAGTGGGAAAGAGACCTATCGAAGAAGACCGAGGTTTTGATCATCGACCTCCTCGAACGAAGGCCCTGCACTCTGGAGGAGCTGGGCAGCCTTTCGGGCCTGCACAGAAACGAGATATTGAAGTACCTGGAAGTTCTGGAGAGCGAGGATAAGATATCGAGGCTCCGGCACGGAGGAAACCTTTACTTCCAGGTTCAGGATTGATGAGATCTCGTCCACATGCGAAATCCGATCAAGATTCTCGAAATTTCATGATGGTGTTCATATGGAAGAATGCGATAGCAACTGCGAATCCTGTGCAACAAAAGGAACCTGCACAGACCCGAGAAAGGAGATGAACGAGCAGCTCGCGGCCGTCTCCCTGAGGATGACGAGAATAAAGCACAAGATAATGGTCGCCAGCGGGAAGGGCGGCGTCGGCAAGAGCACCGTCACCGTCAACCTGGCCCGAGCCCTCCAGTCGAGGGGCTACAAAGTCGGAGTCCTAGACGCCGACATCACAGGCCCCAGCATCGCAAAGCTTTTGGGCGTAGAAAGTTCGAGGCTGACGGGCAGTCCTGAGGGGATAGAGCCGGTCGACTCAAAGGGGCTTAAAGTGATATCCATGGCCTTCGCCCTATCGGCCACCGACTCGGCCGTCGTCTGGAGGGGCCCCATGAAGATGGCGGCGATAAAGCAGTTCATGTCAGACGTCAGCTGGGGCGACCTGGACTTTCTCGTCATCGACCTTCCGCCGGGAACGAGCGACGAGCCCCTGAGCGTCGTCCAGCTCCTCCCCGACCTCTCCGGAGCGGTCATCGTCACAACGCCCCAGGAGGTGGCCCTCCTCGACTCTCGGAAGGCGGTGAACATGGTGAAGTCGATGAAGGTTCCGCTCCTTGGGATCGTCGAGAACATGAGCGGCCTACGCTGTCCCCACTGCGGCGAGATCCTCGAGATCTTCAAGACCGGCGGAGGAAAGAGGGCGGCAGAAGAGCTTGGCGTTCCCTTCCTTGGTGCGATACCCCTGGACCCGGAGGTCGCCCCCCTGGGAGACAGCGGCGTCGCCTTCGTGGAAAAAGAGACCGCCGCCAAGGAGAGCTTCGAGAAGGTCGTCGAGAGAATCCTCGAAGAGCTCGAAAAGAAGCAGAAGGCGGACTAAAGAAAATAACAAATCGAGAAATACGCCGGGAAAAGATAGACTGGTGGGGGAGAAGATGGGCTAGTGGCCTTTTCAGGGCCACAGCCCGAACATGAAGTTCATCGCCAGAACCCCGGCCCCCACCGCCGAGCTGAAAGCGACCACTGTCTTGGGGCCCAGCTTTATCGCCGTTTCGTCCGCCTCGAAATACCTCATGAGGCCAGCAGAGGACATCAGTCCGCTGCCCTCAGACTTCTTCTTCGCCATGAACTCCACCTATTCTATAGACCTCTTCAAGTACATTTCGGCCACTAGGTCCAGCCGTCCCTCTCCCCGAAGGGGTAGTAGTCGGCCGTCGACTCCCCGATCCACCTCGGCACGACCTGGCACGGGTTGCCCTGGCAGGAATGGTCAGACCAGTAGTTTCCGCCCTTCAGAGCGCCCCAGTCCCAGAAGTTGCCGCCGTCGTCCTCCGCCTGAACTATGTTTTCGATCAGGTTGTTCCTGTAGACGATGCATCCCGCCGACTGGCTGAGGGTGATCCCGACCCCGTTTCCGATGACCGAATTTCCGGTGATCTCGGTCTCGTTGGAAGAGAAGACCCTGATACCCGTCTCCTCGTTCTCCTCGACGGCGTTGGAGAGGACCTTGTTGAAGTTCGATTCTCTGAGCAGCAGGCCGTCCCTCTCGTTCCCGCATAGGGTGTTTTCGCCAATCAGGTTGCCGTTCGACTCCACCAGCATAATCCCGCCATACCTGTTATCGTAGACCTGGTTGCCCGTGATCTCGTTCTCGTCAGAGCCCCGGATCAGCATTCCGTAAGCGTTGGAGACGACGTTATCCAGAATTTTGCATCCGCGGGATACGTATACGAAGAGGGCGTCGTTCGCGACCGAGCTATCCTTCACGACGCAGTTCTCGCAGGCTGCGAGGGTGATGTGGCCAAACTCTCGACCTGATACCTCCTCGTTTGATCGGCCGTAGAGGTACAGGATCGGCTTTCCGTCGATCTGGTTCGATTCAAGGATCTGGTTGTCGAAGCTCTCCTCAGTTGAGCCATCGACGGAGAGGCCGAGCTGCACACCGACCAGGAGGTTTCTCTCTAATTTATTGGCCGAGGAGTCGGTGATCACGATCCCTGAGTTGGCCGTTTCGATCTTGTTGTCGGTGAAGACATTGACCGAGGAGCCCTCCGAGATCATGATCCCGGTATCGAGCCCGCCAAGGCCGTTTTCGACGATGCTGTTCTCTGCTGAAGAGAATAGGGCGATCCCGTTCGTCGAGTTCGAAATCGCATTATTCTGAATCTGGTTCTTCGAGACGCCGTTAAGAGCTATGGCGGTGGTGGCGTTCTCAAAGGCGCAATCCCGGATCGAATTGGCCTCGGAGGCCATCTCGGCGAGAACTCCGTATCTGCAACTGATCATTTTATTTCCGTCGAGGTTGTTCTCCGAGCTTCCCGAAACGAGATGGAAACCCATGGTGCACCCCTCGGCCTCGCTATCCGAGATGGTGTTCCTCGCGGCGGAGTTTAGAAGGATTCCTGCGCCAGGAAATTCCGTTGAACCTATGCAATCCTTGGCGACGTTCCCCCTTATCGTGTTATCGGCAGAAGAGAGGAGGACGATCCCGCAGTAGCCGCCTTGCTGCTGGTTATTCTCGATGACGTTTCCGGAGGTGCCGTTCAGGAAGATGCCGTGAACGTTATCCACGAAGACGTTCTTTCTGATCTCGTTGCCTTCGGACTCCACATAGATCCCGGGACCCGCAAAATCGGATATGGTGAGCCCCTCGATTTTGCAGCCGTCCGCCAAAACGTCTATCCCTATATCACTCCCCTCACCGGCGAGGTTGACGATCCCCTCCTCGCCTCGCGGAGGCATTAATACGACGCTCTTGTTCAAAACGATGTGCTCCCAGTAAGTTCCGGGCTTTACGTATATCGTATCTCCGTCGTTTGCCGCGGCCACCGCTTCACTTATCGAATGGTACTGGGCGAAGCCGTCATCGTCCACGATGTACATCTTACTTGCGTCAGCTCCGACGACGAGGCCTGCAAAGAGAGCGATCAAGATCGCTAACGTCAATCTCAGCATAGGTCCACCTCGGCATAGAGCCCTTCGATCCATAATACGTCTTTCCATCAAAATCGGCCGAGCACCCCGTGCAAAAATCTTATCTACGGTCCTAATCATAATCCCGACGTTGGTGATCGGGTTGACAAAAGTGGAATCTCACAAGCACTGCATCGTCTGCGGCAAGACCATCGATGAGATGGATACTTTCTGCGACGAGGTCTGCGAGTCGAAGTACAAATCCGCCCAGAGACGCCAGACGCTCTTCTTCTTGGTCTTCATAGGGCTTTTGATCCTGATGCTCATAGTCCCCATGATCTTGAAGGCGCCCCAAGGTTGAGAGATATGAGATCGGCGACGGTCGTTCTTCTGGTCCTTCTGGTCATATTCGTCCTCGCCGGCCCAAGCCTCGCCGAGAGGGGAAGAGAGTACATCCAGGTCCAGGAGGTGACGATGTCCCTTCTGGACGGCGACGCCGTATTCGACGTGTTGTTCGACCTCGACCCCTTCGCCAAGCTCTATGTCCTCGCCCTGGGAACAAAGTACATCGAGCCCGAGCTGATCGACCTCTTTTCCGATTTCGATAACGTGACGGTGAAGAGAACCGAGCCTCACAGGGCGGTCCTCGTCTCAAAGGGGGCCGGCGAGTTTCGGAGCGGATACTACCTCTACGATTCAAGACAGTTGAGCCACCAGGTCCCCAAGCTCACCGTCGTCTATCCCGAGCGGCTATCCCGCACCTTCTACGAGGTCTCGGCGACCCCCAGCGTCTTCTCTGAGGCCTGAAAAGTTGGATATTCATCCACTAATATGGCACTTATTTTTAACGAATACCCCGCTGCTTGCAGCGGGGTGCGCTGTTTGACTGATCGCCTTGGCCGTATTGGGCGTCTTTTACGGAGTAGTCGCCGATGCAGACGCCACCGGCGACTAGAACTATCATGATCACAGCGAAGAGCACAGCAATGGGCCCGGCGAACCTCCCGAAGATGGACAGGCGAGAGACGAATCGAGAACCAGAGCCAAAGATTGTTGACATAAAGAACCACCTCCTATTTTTTCCGGTTGACCCCTAGCCCCACAGCGCACAAATTTGTCAGTCAGCCGACAAATGAGCCGGGTCGAGATTCGTTTTCAATTGCCTGATTCCAAGTCCATTTTCAATCTGCAACCGAAAGGGAGATACTCGCCCCTGACAATCTCATCCCCATGAAGATCGGACGAAAGCCGAAGCCCGAGTCTCCCGAGGAGATGGCCCTCGTCCATCACGCCCTCGAAAACCCGATCAGAA
>JBFESM010000108.1:0-6698 GCA_041548445.1 Methanothrix sp.
CACCCCGACCCTGAACCGATTCCTGCCGCCGCCCGTGGACATCGAGTTCAGGTTCGCAGACGAGATCGACCAGCTGAAGCAGAGGGGGTTCAAGAAGGGCTTTGAGAAGAAGGGGACGAAGCACCATATCCTCTGGGCCGGTTGTATGGACAACCAGACCTCGGCCGACGCCTACATCGGGGGCGCCTATCACGGGGCCTTCACCTACTATCTCAACAGCCACCTGAGGCGCGAGCCCAGGATCTCGCGCAGGAGGCTCCTGGAGAAGATTCGGGCGTCTCTGCGCCACGGCGGATACAGCCAGATCCCCCAGCTCGAGTTGGAAGCGACCACAAGAGACCGCGCTCTGAGAAGGGAGATCTTCGGGGACGAAGAGGTCGACTAGATAAGAGATGGGGCCGATCTCTCGTGGGGATCTGCCCTCCTGCCACATTTTTACGAAGCAGAAGCACAACGTCTGCGTCTTCGAGCGATCGTTTCAGAATTTTTAAGATTATGAACGTCTGAGATCCTCAGATTCTCGTTCTTTCCCTTTTCGCGAAGAGCTCGCGCGCGATCTCCGCTAGATCCAATTCCATCTCCATCGCTCTGATATCTTCGGCCTTCGCCCGGGTCATCGGCTTTTTAGGCGCGGCGCTGCAGCTTCCGGCATCTGCCGTCGCCCGGTAGGTCCCGATCTTTCGGGCGAGGTCCATGATCTCGGACTTGTCCATGGCGATGAGGGGATGGTATACGGTCAGGTCGATCCCCGACTGCTCCGCCATGATGTTCGCCGGGGTCTGGGACGCGACCTGGCCCAGGGAGTAGCCGGTCACAACGCCAAAGGCCTCCTCCTCTTCCATCACCATGCGGGCGATCCTGTACATCAGCCGCCGGCAAAGGAGACAGGTGGCACGAGGCTCGGCACCGCTTATCTTCGCTAGGCCCACCCCTATCGGAACCCGGACGAAGTTTATCTTTCGGCCCGAAGTCCAGCGCCTCAGGGCCTCGGCCGACTTCAAAGCCTGGGGCAGGGCGTCGACATAAGGCCTTGCATCAAAATAGAGGAGCGAAACGGGAGAGCCCCGGCGCATCATCATCCAGGCGGCAACGGGCGAATCGATGCCGCCGGATATCAGAACGAGCATGCGCGACTGGGTGCCGAGGGGAAGGCCGCCGACGCCTTTGACGACGTCCGTGAAGACCAGAACCTTCTTCTCTCTCGCCTCGACGAAGATCTCCAGCTCCGGATCGCTGAGGTCTACCGTCGCCCCGGTCCTCTCCTGGACGGCGCTTCCGACTTCGACGGCGATCTCTGTGCTCGATATCTCGCCTCCGCCCCGCCGGGACCTTATGGCGAAGGATTTTGGACTACGCTCGGCCGCGATCTGTGAAGCGACCTTTGCGACAGCCTCGATCACCGGCTCGCAGGTCCAGACGGGGCTTGCCGATACCACCCCAAAAACATCGGCTGCGATCTGAGGGGCCCTGGGGTCAGAGGCGAGAACGAAGATCCGGCCCCTCTCCAGGGAGACTTTGTGATCTATTCCCGCCTCCTTCAGGTTGAAAACTATGTTTGAGGCGAGGATCCTCTCCCAGCTCTTCCTGGTCCAGGCGTCCTTGAGGGCGATCTCGCCGTACCTTACCAGGACCGAGTCGAAAGAGGTCATACCGGCCTTTACCTGGCCGCTATAGCCTTCGCGGACCTGGCTATCTTCCTTCTCCTCGCTCCGGAGGAGGTGTACTTCTGCAGTGGGCCGGGGTTCTTGTGAGATGTCTCGGATCTGGGCACCTGTCTAATCTGTCCATTTCTTCCCTTAATCTTGGTCCATTCAACGCTTCCTGTCTTTCCCATAAGCCGTAACTATCCCGACCGATCTTAAATAGGTTTCGAGGAACGCCATGAATGGGGCGTGGGGGCCGTTCCCTGAAGAGGACCAGAACGGACCAGAACGAGAGGTTGCAAGATAACTCTTTTAATGGGATGCGCCATCAAGCCTAGCGTGAACCGCGAGATAGCCCTTCCCAGGATCCAGGTCAGCAAGTCCACAGCTCTCGTTCTTTTGGGGCTTGGGATCTATCTTGCCTACCTCCGGCGGCTCGGCTTTGGCGAGGTAGCTGAGAGCCTGAACAGCGTGAACCCGATGCTCTTCTTCGCGGCGTTGATCCTCTCGCTGCTGATGGTGGCCTTCAACGCCCTTTCGTGGAGGAGGGTCGCTGAGGAGCTGGATTACGGGGCGTCTTTTCGAGACCTTTTCCTGATCTACCTCTCCGGCATCTTCCTGAACAACCTCATACCTTCGGGGAGCTTCTCGGGAGAGACAGCCCGCATCTACTTTTTGGGCAAGGTAGAGGGCACCTCTGCCACCCGCTTCGACGCGAGCTTCGCATCCGTCGCCGCCAGCCGGATCATCACCGCCATACCATTCGTCCTCGGCATGGTCCTGGGGCTCGCCTACCTGACCACCCTGCGCCAGGTTCCAAGCTGGGCCCTCACCACCTGTTTTGCCATGATGATCTTCACCGTCTCGGTGGGGTTCGCCTTCGTGGGGATCTGCTTTGAAGAGCGGTGGTTGCAGAGGATGGTGAGCATCGTCATCAGCCCCCTGGAGAGGATATTTCATCGGGACCTGGACCGCGAACTCTGCTCGGGCGCAGTCTCCGGGTTTATGAGAAGCATGCTCCTTCTGAGGCAGAAGAGCAAAGCGTTGCTCGAAAGCCTCGCCTGGGCCTTTGCCGGCTGGCTCTGTCTTGAGATGGTGGCCTTCGCAGCCTTTCGATCTCTCGGGGTCGACGTATCCCTCCTCGCCATATTCGCCGTCTACTCAGTGATCATAGTCTTTCAGACCCTGCCCCTGGGCCTTCCCGGGGGCTTGGGGCTTGTGGAGATCCTGATGACCGCCCTCTTTTCCGCCGTGGGGGTATCGATCTACGATGCTGCCGCCGTCACCATCCTCATCCGACTGGTCCAGCTCTGGTTCCTCGCCCTCCTGGGCGGCATATCGACGGTCCATCTGCTGAGACGAATCGAGAGGGATCGGGACGAACCCGCGTCTTCGGCAAGCTCCGCAGACGCCGGGATCTGAAGAAAAGTTAAATACCATCAGTACGTCGAAGCGACCGAGCGGGACAGTAGGGTAGCCTGGTCGATCCTCGAGCGTTTGGGACGCTTGGACTGCGGTTCAAATCCGCGCTGTCCCACTTTATGTTTGAATATTAATTGGGATAAATCTCATAATTTAATTTGTTTAAAATTTTCTCATAATTAACTATTATTATGAATTTATATTTGCTGAGCTTATTTAATGAACTCCGCCCCCACCTCCGACCTCACGTGATCCCGCCCCCTGATCCTGGTGAGGCGCCTATCGGTCCCGATCGAGATCGGCCGTAGCATTTCGAACAATTCCTGTACCTCGCCCTCGGAGAAGTAGTGGGTCAATATGCTCCCGCCGCGCCTGAAGGTCCTCGGCTCCACCTCCTCGCCCTTTCCCGCCCTCATGTCTTCGACTCCGAACTCCAGAAAGAAGAGGCGGCCATCTGCCTTCAGGACCCGCGCCGCTTCTAGCGTCGCCCGGTGGCGGTCGCCCTCTCGGAGGTGGCCGATGACGTGAAAGGCGAAGACCGCATCGAAGACGGCGTCTTGGAAAGGGAGACTCGCCACATCCCCCACCAGGAGGGCGGCTTCTGAGGGCGCGTCTCGCAAAGAGGCCGCCATCTCCCCACCGAGCCTCGCCGCCAGGGGCGAGAGGTCAAGGGCCGCGATCCGCCAGGTGCGCTTCAGCATCGCTGCGAGGGTCTTGCCGTTCCCGCACCCAAGCTCCAGGACCCTCGATCCTGCTGGCAAGTTCGGCAGCTTCGGCGGCGCGCCCCGCCAGATCCTCCCCTTCTGCTGGTACTCCCGGTTCCAGGCGAGGAGATCCTCCTTTCGATCTTCTTTGGTTGAGGTGTCGGGTGGTGAAGGCATGAGATCCAGGTGGAGCTCCACCACCAAAATCTTTACTATCCGCCAGGTCTTCTGGGCCCTCGGGTGTTAAATATGAAACTAAGGAGTGGGACAGTAAAGTTACTTGCCATATTTCTCTGCCTGAGCTTCGCTCAGGCCGTCGGGAGCCCCGACGAAGACGCTGACATCGAAGAGTCCTGGGGCGAAGACTACCTGAACCGCGGCCTCGGGAGCTTCTACGGCGGCTCCGGCTCTTCCACAACCTACAGCTTCACGACGAGCTCGGGCTTCACTTACTCTCAGTACATGCAGTACTACTTCACGGAAGAGGAGGCTCTTCCACCAGAAAGGGGTCCCGTCAGCTTCACGATTTTGGGAAACGAGCCCTCAGTCCTCAGCTTCGGCTGGCAGACGGTCCCGTATTCCGAGTACACCGCCTCGGGGATGTACGCCGGATCTAACACCATCTGGATCGAGGGCGAGACTGCTTGGGCGAGGTACGCGGCCTGTCCCGTAGGAACGTGGATGCAGCTGATCACGGAGACCCCTGCAGGTGGAATGGCCAACTTATACGAGATATCGCCATCGGGAAGCGCCAGAATCACCCAATACAGCCTCGGAACCTACAACAGGATGAGCTTCTACGCCGCAGAGCAGGGTAGATACGCATTGTTCTTCGTTGCCAACAACCAGCCCAGCAACGTCGTCATCATCGACGTGGGCGCGGAATGGACCCCGGACATGATCACAGGCCCCGAGGTTCCGCCGCCGGATACCTCTGCGTCGATGCCGACGCCCACCCCGACCCCCACCTACGGCGACGTCGGCGTCACCCTCGAGTCCCAGAACATGAGGGGCTACGACGTCTACGTCGACGATAACTATGTCGGCACAGAAGGGCAGGGAGGCGACGCCCTCGACGGGATCTACAACCTCAACGTCGTCGGCAACCAGTGGCATACGGTCAAGGTCTGGGACGGCGAGTGGTTCTACGGAAAGCCCAGGTTCTACGAGCGGCGCACGCCAGTCGTCCTGAAGTTCGAGCCCGCCACCACGGTCTACGTCTACGGGGGTATGCTTTAGGGACATTCCGAAAACTTCAACCTATCTTTTTTTCCGCGTTCTCGTCATATTCCGATTTTCTCCTTTTTTGCCCCTTTCTAAGAAGGATAGTAATCCCATTTGATCGACGCGCCACCGTCACCGTCTTAAAGGATTGAAGAAGGAAAAATAGAGCATGAAGGGAAGGGGTCTGATCTTCTTATTGTTGGGAATGGGCTTATTGCTATCGTCCGGTCCTGCCTTCGGATGGGTGAGCGGAACCGGAACCGTCGACATCAGCAGATCTGTGGTGAACAGGATGGAGGAGTTCGAGTACTTCAGCGCCATGAGCGGGGACGGCAATCTCGCAATAGGTCACGGTGCAAAAGAGGTCTCGAAGTTCGCAAACGGCGATTCGGCCAGGACCTCCAGGCTCTCCTACTCCGGGGACGCGCCCCTGGTGGGGCTTAAGCGCATCGAGAGGGGGTCGCTATTCGGCGGAACCAAAACCTCCATCGAAGAGGCCTTCAGCGCCACAGAGATCGAGAAGGAAGAGACGACCAGAGTAAGCTCTGAAGACTCGCAGTACGTCGGCACCGACACCAAGCTCAGCTTCACCGGCACTTACATGACCAGCTCCAAGATGCACCAGTCCTTCTCCACCGATATCAGCTCTCATCAGAGGTTCACCGGAAACTTCGAGATCGACAATATGATCAGCTTTGGCGGGCTCGCCGACCGCAGGCCGTCCATCGCCCTGATCGTTCGCCCTGAGGAGAGCTTTGCCGAGGTGGGTGCCATGGTGACCCGGAGCTACGAAGTGACCAACACCGGGACCGTTCCGGTCCAGGGTCTCACCCTGGTCGATTCGAGAGTTGGAGCCGTGGCCCTCAGCAAGACCGATCTCCACCCTGGCGATACGGCCTCAGCCGTCGCCAGCTTCATCGTCCTGGAAGAAGACCTTCCAGGACCCCTCGACGATTCGGTCCAGGTCAACGGAGTTGATCTCCAGGGCAACCCGACCGTCG
The DNA here is from genome assembly GCA_041548445.1 of Methanothrix sp. Taxonomy (GTDB): domain Archaea; phylum Halobacteriota; class Methanosarcinia; order Methanotrichales; family Methanotrichaceae; genus Methanocrinis. The sequence continues at coordinate 5,995 of JBFESM010000108.1, forward strand.
CTTCCGCTGCCCCCACCGTGAACCTGATCAGCCTCTGGGGTCTTAACCTGACGGTCATTCCCATCCAACAATGCGCAAAGGCCGGAGAGGTCGTGACTTACATCTACACCATCGAGAACGTCGGCGATTTCGCGATAGGCGAGTTCAATTTGACCGACTCGATCAACGGCGGGCCGATCGCGATCAACGTGACCATCCAGCCCAAAGAGAGCATCGTCCTCACAGCAAACCGAACAGTGATCGAGACCGACCTTCAGCGACATCTGACTAACCGCGTTGCAGTATCGGGGTTCAACTCCATGGGTGAAATGGTTGGAGGCTCAGCAGAGGTCGCCCTTCAACCGTGCTGAAGGACCCGACCGCCTCTTTATTTTAGGCATGGGGCCTTTTGGCCTCAACCTACAAAAAAAGTTGGCGTGGTTATAACTCAACATTTTTGAAGACGCCGAGGAGCGCCTAATTTTTAAGGTTTGAAGGCGAAAAAGGTCTGGGGTTTGTGAAAATGAGATCAAAATTGATTTTAGTCTCGGCTCTCGCTCTTGCTTTTCTCTGCATCGGGGGGTCTTGTCGGGAGATCCAACAGGAGACCGCAGTTTCTGCTATCGATCCTGCTATCGGATCGACTTTGCCGGTCGCAGAGACCGGTCCTGCCAGCGTTGCCGGGAGCTGGAGCATGGTTCTGATAGACGCCGCCGGCGGGTGGA
>JBFESM010000109.1:0-6599 GCA_041548445.1 Methanothrix sp.
GCCTGATGCAGGGCTGGGAGACGGTGAGGGGGTTTGCGGGCGGTGGGACGAGCCCCGAGGTGATGAAGGGCTGAAAGTCGGCGATGGAGGCGATGGTGAGGTAGATGTCGTCTCTCCACCGGGCGATGACCGGGTACCTTTTGATCCGGGTGTGGCCCTTCTCCTCGAAGAAGGAGAGGTAGTGCTCGCGCATCTCGTCCAGCTCGATCTCTCGCTTGAAGACCGGGGATCCGATGAAGGTGTAGGGGTCGCAGGGGGGGTCTCCGCAGGTTTTCCTGACCGGGTCTCTCGTCCAGAAACGGCCGCCGCATTTCTCGCAGGTCTTGCGATGAAAGCCCTCCTCTTTGAAGAAGTCCAGGTTGTAAGCGTCCTCGGGGAACATGTCGATCAAGTCCGATGTAAAGGGAATGGGAGGAGGAAGGGCCCGGTTCCCTAAAAGGCTTTCTCAAGGGCTGGTGAAAAATAGGAGGAGCAAAAGAAGGAGAGGATAATAAAACGAGGGGATCTATTTTGGCGGAGTTCGAGCCGGAGGGTAGACACCCCAGGCATATCTTGAACGAGATCAAGTGGCGGGGCCTGGATATGGAGAAGTGCGAGATCGACGTCCTCCACCGGGGAGCGCCGAAGGACAGGATCACCATCAGGGGGAGCGAGATCTCCCTCGGCAGGTCTTTTTTCACCTTCGGCGAGACGATGATACCCTACCATCGAATCCTCCGGATCAGGTACGACGGGAGGACGGTCTTCGTGAGGGAGATGAGATGAGGGCCAAAGCCGGGAACTTACCAGAAAGCGATCTCAGCTTTGCCAAGCTTTAAAAACACGGATTTTTCTGTTTTCTTATTAGAAGAAAGAGAATTAGGGTGAATAAGAACAAAGAAATCGGAATAACAAATGCAAGAGATAACTCACTATTCTCACACCATTTTATTAATTTCGCACCAGTAATAGCGTAAGCTATGGATAAGCCGTTACCTATCAAAAATATATTATATATATTGCGGCCCTTATCACCATCTGACCAACGATTATATTGAGCAGCAACTTTCAATGAGAGCCATAAAGCTATGAATTCTGGCCTCTCCATCTGGAACGATGCAACATAGAGAAGTCTTTCAACGTCGCCAAGAATTTTTGATATCCAGGGGCAGGGGGTTTTATCATTCCCACTCCACAATTTTTCAGTTATTAACGATATTGAATATTGCGCTACGAATACTGCAAAAAAATAACCTAAGATATAACAAGCCCATGTGTGATCTCGAAAAAAACCTGCGATTTTATCACTTAGACCGAGACCATTGGACGTTGATATCTCTGTGCCATTCTCGTCGCCCGACGTTTGAGCCAGTGCGGTTGCAGCTAGCGATAGCATCAACAGCGTTAGGAACGTGAACAGCTCCGATCTCGTCGAGTACCCCTCCCCAGACGTGGTAGACTGCCATCATCGGCGAAAAATGTTTCGGTTTTAGTTATGTGACTATAAAGCAATATAAGTTATAGTAGAATCACATAACTAAAAGAAGGATCAAAGACCTAGCGCCTACGCCTTCTGTTTCCGGGCCTTTTCCATAGCCGCCTCACGGGTCATCTTTCGGGGAGAGCCGATGTACTTGTTAACGACCTTATCCGCTACCTTCCAAGATGCGAAATTGTACACATAGGTCTTCGGCCCCTTCGCGATGATCTTCTCCATCGGGCCGAGGTAGACCGTCAACGCCTCCAGCCGCGCCGCATCCCACAGGTCCTCGACCTCGCCCTCTAGCCTGGCCGCCTCTACCTCCCTCTCCCTAATGTCCGAGATTCTCGCCAGGCACGCCGCCCTAGAGGATGAGAACCGCCAGCTTCGGGCCGAATTCGAAGTCCGCGATCTCGGGCTCCAGTTCCCTCTTTCGTCCGACCCGTCTTCAGCCCTCTCTCCTCTCCGGCTCTCCTTTCCAGAGCTTGCGTTCTTATGTAACTTGGGGAAAAGATTTAACTGGATAGGTTACATAAGACGCAGCCTTGATCCCCAAATACATCTTTTGACGAGCTGGCCGAAGAGGACCTCCCCCACCTCCTGGAGATCAGAGATTACCTCGATCGACTGATCACCAATCGCGAAGGATCTCCTGAAGAAGGAGCCTCAAAAGCAGAAACAGAAGAGAGGAGGCTGGGGTCTGTCACCTACCGGCAGGAGTGGGTATACTGCGGCAAGGAGTGCAAAAAATGTCCCCACGGCCCCTACTGGTACTGCTACTGCTACTGCTACTGGAAGGGGGATGGAAAAAACAGAACGAAGACCCCCCAAGCCGAGAAGGAGCTCGTCGCAGAGGGCGACGGTCCGATCCCTCCAGTAGATCTCCCGTTCGGGGGGTGTCGAGGATCAGGTACGACGGCAGGACGGTCTTCATGAGGGAGATGAGATGAGCCCCAAACCCAGACCCGGCAAACTGCCAGAGCTTGATCTCAGCTTCGCCGAGCTTTATGGGCTCGTCATAGCGCCGATCAAGACCAGACTCCTGTTGACCGCCATCGAGCTCGAGGTCTTCGACCTGCTATCAGAGTCCAGATCTGCAGTGTATGTGGCAGAGATCCTCCGCACCCACCCAGAGAACACCAGGATCTTTCTCGACGGCCTTGCATCCTTCGACCTCGTCGAGAAGAGGTACGGTCTTTATGCGAACTCGGAGATCGCCGAGACCTTTCTGGTCAAGACGAGCCCCGCCTTCGTGGGCGATTATCTAGTCGAAGAGTGGCGGTATATCGAACCGGTTTTGGACGATCTCTCGGGCCTGGTCAAGAAAGGGCCAACGGAATTGAAAGGCGGGCCTGAAAGGAAAACAGAAGATGAGACGGCCCGATGGGCCGCGGCCGTCGCCGAATACGAGCGGTCCGGGATCGCCCAGCTGGTGGCAGAAGTGATCGGGGAGCTTCCGGAGTTTCCGTCCTTCCGGAAGATGCTAGACCTGGGGGGAGGGCCGGGGCTCATCGGTGTGGCGGTGGTGGCATCCCACCCGACCATGAAAGGAGTCGTCTTCGACCTTCCGACGGTGGCGAAGGTGGCAGAGAAGCTCGTACTCGATTACGGGATGGAGGGTCGGATGGAGGTTGTGGCAGTCGACTTCTGCTTTGAGCCCATCGGCGAGAATTATGACCTGATCTTCGCCTCCGCCTCCCTTTACTCCTGCAAGCAGGATCTCGATTCGGTGATCGAAAAGGTTCACTCCGCCCTCAATCCTTGCGGGGTCTTCGCGAGCCTTCACGAGGGTCTCACCTGCGAGAAGACGAAACCTGAGGCGATGAAGCTCGGATGGATGCCAACTGAGCTCTTGGGAAAAAATCTGGCATTCGAGCAAGGAGAGATAAGAGCTTCCATGCGGAGGGCGGGTTTCAGATCGATATCCTCCAGGACGCTTGATAGCCCCGTGGGACCCCTGGACCTGGACGTTGGCAGGAAGCTATAGAGAAATATTTATTTCAAATCCGACAAAATCCGGATCATATGAAGACCGAGATCCAGCCTCCGACTTATTTTGTGGCGCTTCTATTCCTGTCAGCAGCGTTGCACTTTGCATATCCTGCTCGACAGGTCGTCGAGTCGTCCTACGCTTACGTGGGACTTCCGTTGATCGCCTTCGGTGTGATTTTGAACCTCTGGGCGGATTCTCTCTTCAAGAAGAGCAAGACCACGGTCAAACCCCAGGAGACGCCCTCAACGCTGGTGGTCTCGGGCCCCTTCCGGATCAGCCGCCACCCCATGTACCTCGGGATGGCCGCCATCCTCCTGGGCGAGGCGGTATTCCTGGGATCTCTTGCGACCTTCGTCTTTCCTCTGATCTTCGCGGTTCTGATGGAGGTCCTTTTCATCTCGACAGAAGAGGGGAACCTCGAAAAAGCCTTCGGAAAAGATTATCTGGATTACAAAAGAAGAGTCCGGCGATGGATATGATCAATTCTGTGATCTACGCATGATCACCTTCGTCAACTTCAATCTGACTATAAATATGAAGAGATGATCGGAACCTCCCTTAAGGTTCCGCCTCTCATAAACCAGGATCAGCTCAGAAACCAGATCTATTCAGCGTCTTCGGTCGGTTCAGCATCCTCCGCATCGTTCAGATCTTCTTCCGGCTCAGGATACTGGGATACGATGTTTCCTTCAGCATCCATCAGGGTGGCGACGTCGCCGGCGTTGTTCCAGATCGGATTGCCCATGTTGCAGTAAAGGTCGATGGCCGAATCGTTCCCAACTCCTGTATGAACCATCACGGTCTCTCCCGGCGCAAGGGTGAAGCTCTCGGGGAAGGCGTAGGCGTGGTCCTGCTCGTCTTTAAGAGTCCAGCCGGTGAGGTCCTGGGCAAACTCGCCCAAGTTCGAAATCTCGACACACTCATCAACCCAGCTGGCGTTGGTTATCACAACGCCATAAACGGCCTCTGCCTCTTCGTCGATTGCGGCGTCCACATCTTCTGCCGAAGAGATCCCGGCGGCGAAAAAGGCCAACGCCGAGATCAACATCAATATTCGCACCATTGACATCGAGTTCATATCTTCACACCTCCTGAGTTTTTACTTAAACTCAAAAGATATAAAGTTATCTGAAAATTATTCTCCGGTTTCTTAATGTATTACGAGATCATGTTATCTAATTTTGGACGATAACATCGCTATAACTTCTAATATTTTACTTAAATTTAATCACAGAATTATAGAAATGTGACCAAATCCAGCTCTATCGCAGTCATGTATTTGTAGCGAATTTCGGGAAAAAAAGGGAAAAAATGAAAAAATCGTGCGAGGATTCTTAGAACCCTGCCAAAATAATGAAGAGGGCGAAATCCGCCCCGCAGATCAGGTGCTTTCCGGATACTGGGCCACGATCTCGCTCTTCGCATCGATCAGGAATGCCACCTCTCCGTCATCCCATACGAGGTCGTCTCGCCCCCAGTAGAGGTCATTCTCGGTGTCATTTCCCTGACCGGTGTGGACCTTGACGACAGCTTCTGGGGCGAGGACGAAGCCCTCAGAGAAGGAGTAGGTGTTGTTCTCCTCGTCCACCAGGGTCCAGAAAGTGAAATCCTGGCTCGCCATCCCGGGGTTTGCGATCTCCACCCACTCGTCCTCGTCCGCGTAGCTCAGACCCGTGATGGTCACTGCCTCGTCCGTCTCGTGCATGATGTCGCCGGGAGTGATATCTTCGGCAACGGCCAGCCCCAGAAAGAGGGCCGAGATCAGCATCACGATCTGCACAAATCTTGAGTTTTTCATGACTAACCACCCACTTTTTACCCTATTTATCTCCGCGAATCGATTTAAGCTTTTCTTCCCAAAAAGCATCTCTCTAACCGAGTTTCGTCCTTCTCAGGACTTAACCACTTTCGAATGACAAACTCCTTTCAGTCTGCAAAATGGAGCAACGATTATATACGGTGATTATAATGCCCAAAAAGTAAGGTATCTGAGAATGAAATTGGTGATGAACTTGACAAATAAAAGGATTTTCAAAAAGATGTCCCTCCTGGCAGCGGTCCTCTGCCTGGCAGCCTGCCTAGCCGGAGCGATGGCTTCGGAGGAAGAGACGAAAGACGCCATCTCTGCCGACGACGCATGGAACATCATGATGGAGGGCAACGCCCGTTTCGTCTCCGGAGAGGTCGCAAGCAAGGACTTTCCTGAGAGGAGGGCTGAGCTTGTCTCTGGACAGAGCCCATTTGTGACGGTGGTCACCTGTTCCGACTCGAGGGTTCCCCCTGAGCTGATCTTCGATCAGGGCCTCGGCGACATCTTCGTGATCAGGGTCGCAGGAAACGTCATGGACCCCGTCGTCCTCGGGTCCGTCGAGTACGGCGTCGAGCACCTCCACACGCCCCTTCTGGTCATCCTCGGTCATCAGAGCTGTGGTGCCGTCACCGCCGCCATCCAGGGAGGGGCTGAGGGCAACATCGAGAGCATCATGACCGAGATCGAGCCCGCCGTCGAGATCGCCCGCGAGACTAACATGACCGGGTCAGACCTGGTGGAAGTGGCGATCGACGAGAACGTCGATCTCGTCATCAAGAACGTTCTCGATAGAAGCCCGATCACCAGAGAGCTGGTCGAGGAGGGCGAGCTTGTGATCCTCGGCGCCAAGTACTCTCTTGAGACCGGCGAGGTCGCCGTCCTGACGCGAGTCGACGCCTCCAACGTCGCCGAGATGACCGTCGAGGAAGAGGAGAAAGTCGCCGCCGCCGAGTCCGAGGAGACTCCAGCGACCACGATCCCCGAGGATGTAATCCCTGAGGGCTCTGAACCAGAATCCACGATTCCCGAGGATGTAATCCCTGAGGGCTCTGAGCCGGAGTCCTCGATCCCTGGCGACATACTCCCCGAGGGAGAGAGCTCTGAAGCCCCCATCGAAGACGTACCCGACCTACTGAACGAGTGAAGAATCTCTTTGTGGCCTGCAATCCAAGGCTGCAAAAATTTATTTTAAAATGAATACCCCGCAGCTTGCTGCGGTTGGGATGGTCACAAAACCGTCTTAAGGATTGTTGCATCCACGTAAAAGGTTGAACCGAGAATGTTGAGTCACAAGGAATCCCAGAAGAAAGGACGGCTACGAGCAGATGAATTTGTTA
>JBFESM010000110.1:0-6589 GCA_041548445.1 Methanothrix sp.
AGGCGAGTTTGAGATCCTGGCCGGGTCCTTTGTCAGCCTTGCGATGGACGATCTCCGGGCCCAGGACGATCGAGTCCAGAAAGCGGATCAGCATCTTGCGAGCCTGGGTTTCCAGCCTGCAAGAGAGGAGACGACGGACAACTTCTTCGGAATTAAGCAGACTTACTCCGGGCTGGCGGAGGGGGTGGATGCAGAGCAGACTTATGAGCTCTATCTCCAGGAGTATTCAAACCCCGACTCGGAGATGACCGCCGCAGTCGGTCGGATCGTCTTGAGGGACTCTTCGGGAACCTATACGAACACCTACACCTTCATCCTGGAGGCTCCAAAGGCGGATGTCTCTTTGATTCAGGAATATTATGTGGGAGGTTCTCCGGGCGAGCTCGAGATCGTGGAGGCTAACAGCTGGTGGACCTGCATCCTAGGCCAACTTTCCGAGATCGGAGGGGAGTGCGGATCGTCGTTCAACAATTGCAGCCGAGAGACCACATCCATCGTCGGCTACATAGGCTGCATCGCCGCCAACTGTGGTCCCGCCTTATCCAACGCCTCGATCTGCTGCAACTGCGGTTGTGAACGGTGGTGCCGCTGGGCGTACGGCTGCTGCCGGATGTGATCGTCGGACTAGTCTGGTAGTATAAACGTCATGGGCGCTTTATACTACCAAAAATTTCTATTTAGTTGCAACGTTTAACCGAAGACAAACGACAGCGAATCTATCCTTAAAGAAAATTAGTGCCCAGACCCGGAATTGAGCCTCCAGCGACTCAGGAGCGGGATCGGTCATAGCCTCGATTATCGCACGTTCTGCAGGGCTCTCGCACCGTTCCAGCAGGGTCGCGGTATGGGCCCAAACTCCTTTCACGCCACCGTCTCCTCAGGGGGAGGATAGTAACCTGCCTCATCCTTCATCCAACCGTAAGAGCCCTTCAGCATCTCCAGGGCCCTAGCAGCCCGGTAGTCGGTCTCTCGGATTGCATACCTGAACGCGCAAAAGGCCTTCATCATGTCAAAGAGGATCTTATAACCACGCTCGTCGACTCCATCCAAGACCGTTATCCTGTCGGCGTAAGGGATCACCACTTCGAAGAGGTGACCCTTCAGATCTCGGAGAATGGCCCGACATACAAAGGTTCTCTCTCTCCTCAGCCTCTTGATCTATCCCGGCATCCCTGGCTTTCATCCAGGGCTTGGAGCTCTCTTCCCCGGTAGTCGATGGCACCTCGGATTATGACCTCGTCACCAAGGGTGTAGCCTTCGGGTTTCATCCCGGGCCCAAGCTCTATGATCAGGGCCACAGGATCGGTTTTTCCCTCGGCGATGAGGTTTGTTATGATGGTGGTGCTGAGAACGACCCGCTAGATATTCTTCGGCGAGACGTCCCGGAAGATCTCGTCGAGGGCGTTCATCAGGCACTGCAGTAGATGGTCGTGGCCGGTCGGGACTTTTGACTTGTTTATTACCTTTACTTCGTCTATTAGAACCGCGTCTGTAGTGGTTCCGCAGACATCGATTCCGATCAACATAATTTTATCGCCTTTGGCGACCGCATGATTAAGGTCGTATATCGGTTTTTTGGTGAGTAAACGAGGTGCGGCGGAAAAAAGGGCGATTTTGCAAAAAGACCGAATCTCACGCGGAGGATCGAGAGAAAAAATGAAAATCAAAGGAATAAATGATGAACATAGTAGGCGAAGGGCCGAAAGCCCTCCACCTTGATATGAGGATCGAAGAGTCAGGTTTTAACACTCTGCCTCGTCGGTCTCCATGGGATCGACTTCGGGCATCTCGGACTCCTCGACCGGCTCCTCAACCGTCTCTTCAGCCATCTCATCGGCAGGAGGCATAAGGACTGCGTCGATGACGTGGATTACGCCGTTGCTGCAGAGTATGTCCGTCGTCGTCACATTGGCGCCGTTCACCATCACACCCTCGTCGGTGACCTCAACGGTGAGGTTTCCGCCCTGGAGGGTGGGGATGGACGTCATATTCACGACCTCTGCCGCCATGTACTCGCCAGAGGCGACGTGGTAGGTGAGGACCTCAGTGAGGGCCTCGATGTCGTTCATGTCAATCTCTACGCTAGCGAAGAGGCTAGCGAAGGCCTCGTCAGTGGGGGCGAAGACCGTAAAGGGTCCTTCACCGTTCAGAGTGTCTGTAAGTCCTGCAGCATCTACTGCAGACACCAGGGTGTTGAAATCGCCAGCTTCTATGGCGGTTTCTACAATCGTCTTGGTTTCATCGTCCTCTGCTGCAGACATTCCGATCGACAGCAACGAGACGATGAATAGAGCTATGAAAGCTGTTTTCATCATATGCTTAACCTCCACTCCTGTTGGTAAACGACCTATCTCTTGATCCATTATTACATATAACGCTTTCCATCTGGCCTTCTAGATTCATTCGTCGTAGCTATCCGTGAAAATTAGGACAAAATACCTCAAGTTACAATCTGAATGGTGCTGACGATCATGCTGAAAAATTGCCGGATAGGGCCGTCGGAGCTTGACGGTTCGTTTTATTATCCGTCGAAACGAACGTCTGAAAGAAAGTCTGAAATGCAGATTGGGCTTTCATTCGGAACCCGTTTCTCCCCTCTGCTTGAATGGACTGGTGGGCCGCAATCTCTGTGCTTATGATCCGGTATCTGCTGGGTGGTATGATCAAGCCATCTCTCCGGCCCGGACCCCCTCCGCGGCCAGAAGAGCTGATGACGTTTACAAGAGGTGAAAAAAAGTTGGCCCTGATAAGCTTGGTGATAGCAGTCCCGATCGGAATCGTGGTCCTGGCCATGTTGATCGGAATATTTGGCGTTTTCCTCTACGACCAGGGCGTCTCCACGGTCAAGTCGGCTTTCTCGGCGGTGGGAAACCTTAAGGGCGGTCTGAAGAAGCCCTGAGCACGATCTCCAGCCCCACCTCGTTTCGGCGCATGAAAGGCGGGGTCCATGGGTCGTTGTACTGCATGAGGACCGGATCGCCCCGCGTCTCTATCCCTTGGGCCTTAAGGGTCTCTTCGAGGACGACAAGGTGTCTTTTTCGGCTCTCCTCTGTGGCGTATCCCGAGAAGGCGATCACGGCCATCCTCCTCTCCTTCACAAGCTCGATACTGACCTTTTCGTCCAGGGGCCGTGGCGTCCCTTCCAGATCGAAGCCTTCGGGCATGACGAAGGCCATGAAGATCTTCCCATCTTCGTCGCTGGTGACTACGGGGGCGGTCATCTCGATCTTCTTCTCGTCTTTGTTGGCGCCGGTGATGTAGCTGAAGAGGCGGCCAAACCCCTGGTTCTGGTCAGCTGCGAGGGTCTTTGCCCAGATCTGGTCGGAGTACTCTCTGATCTCGACGTCGTTTTCGAGGGTCTCGATGACCTGGTAAGGGGGCTCTTTTATGCTCATGGAAACGAACGCTCCATAAAGGGTCCAGAGGAGAAGCGCCGCCAGGATCGCGACGGCTGCCATCTGAATTTTTGAGATCTCGATCATCGGTTCAGCTCCGAGGTCTTGAAACGATCTGCCCCCCCTCGTCTGGTTTCAACTTAGGTTCTGGCGCTATCAAGAAAGGTCCTCGCAGGGGCAGCTTAAAGACATCATGTGGCTTCCAAGAGTTATATCATTTTCCCAGGATTTTTCTTCATAGATCTGGGATCTACGGTCACGATCCCCAAAAATCCGTCAACGGTTACCATGTCTCCTGTCTTTATGGCATCGGTGGCTTCTGGAACCCCTGTAACGCAAACGATACCGTACTCCCTTGCGATTATCGAGCCGTGAATCAGCATCCCTCCCCTCCGCTCGACGATCCCCGCCGCCAGGGGCACGACGAAGGTCATGTTGGGGTCGACGGCGTCCACCACCAGGATCTCACCGTGCTTGAAGCTGAAGAGGTCCTGGTCATCCTTGACGACTCTGGCACTTCCCGTTGCAACGCCCCTGCTTGCAGGCTGGCCCACGAGCTGCCTCGCAACACTGTGGGATCGTGGCTTTTCAGGCTCTGTTCGATTGGTCGCTTTGAGGCGGAGGCTTGGATCTTTTAGGGCGGCCATCAGCTCTGAATCCGAGATCTCGCCGCCAGGATGGCGATCTTCGGTCGCAAGACGGTCGATGCCCTCGGCCCGGGCGGCCTCAAGCTCGCTCTCGATCTTTCCAAGGTAGATGTTGTCGTCGTCTCTCAGCCGATAGCTCACCCTCGCAAGGTCGATAAGATCCCCCATCTGAGATCTCTCCTCGCCCTGGAACTTCGAGAGGAACTTCTCCTCAAGCTCTTGCTTCGTGACACTTCTTCTCTTTCGAGGTGGGCTTGAAGCCACCTCCAGGAGAAGCTTGGTCAGGCCTTTCCAGGCCATTGGGTTCTGAGAGTACTTGCCTCCAAACAAGTTTATGAAATCTCTGACCTCGTATCCGAGCGGATGGTCTGCGGGAATCTCGCCCGTCTCCTCAGCGGTTCTGGCGAGGGCTGGATCATCTCTGAGCTTTGAAGCCATCTCCTCAAGCTGACGGTTTCGATTCATGCCGATCATTTCGGTTCCACTCAACAGATCGATAAATTCGTAAGGGTCTGAGGGGCGGATCACGTCATTGTAAACTTGGCCGAAGAGTCGGGCTCCGTGGGCGAAGGGTATGAACTCGTCCCAGTAAATTTGGTGCCACTTACCGTAGATCTCGATCCTCTGCCCGATTTCCTCTGCTAGATTCCCTTCTTCGAGGATGTTAAGGTTGACCTCTTCGAGGCGTGCACCTTCCTCGACCATCGCGGGTATCAGCTCGTCCTCGATCCTGGATCTCATCTCTCTGAGCCGATCGAAGCTCTTCTTGAGGGAGATGTACCACGTTCGCTCTGGGTCATGGTCGTCGGAAGGTGCGGTGGTTATTGGCCTTGACTGAAGGACGTAAAGCTCGTCTCCGAGAATGGTCCACTCAACATCCTGGGGCGATCCGAAGATCGACTCCGCCTTCATGGCGATCTCGTATACAATTGCCACCTCCTCATCGGTAAGCGGCGGAGTTTCAGCGCGATCCTTTGATAGGGGCGAAAGCTTAACCCCCTCTCTGGCGCTGACGACGGCCTTTTCCCTAGATGTGGGATGATGGGCGAGAACCATGCCAGAGCCCCGGTCCAGAATCCAGCGATCCGGTTCCACGGTCCCGTCGACGAGCCCCTGGTTCAGGCCGTGCACCGCCTCTATCACCGACTGATCCGGCTCGTTTGGGCTCATCCCGAAGACGACACCGGACTGCTCTCCAAAGACCATCTCCTGGACGGCAACGGCCATGGTGCTGGACTCGACGTCGAGGCCCAGCTCTTTCCGGTAGAGCATCGCCCCGTCAGACCAGAGGGAGGCCCATACGAGCTTAAGGTGCTCCAGGATCGATTCGATCCCCTTCACGTTGACGTAAGACTCGTGGATTCCTGCAAAGGAGGCTTTGGCCGAGTCCTCGCCCACCGCAGAGGACCTGACCACCACGGGCCCGTCAAAAGTTCTAAGAACCGGCTCGAGATGCGCCCTCAGGTCCTGGTTTATTGGTGTTTTGGAGAAGAGGCCCCTTATCCTAAGAGCGGCGTCCCACATCTCTTCCCACCTCATATCCTCGAAGCTCTTTCTGTTCAGCTCGATGAGGATCTTGCCCCGAAGACCAGTCGAATCGATGTACCGGTCGTAGGCTTCTGAGCTGACGCCGACGGCCCTTGGGATCCTGAGCCCCTCTCGGACCATCATGCCCAGGGAGCGAGCCTTCCCTCCAAATATGTGGGCATCGGCGTCTGGGATCTCCTCTACTTGAAGGGCAAGATCACTCATTCCTCGAGACCTCCATCTCTACCACACACTGGAAGTGGCTAACTACGATGTACCGATCAACCCTGATCTTCAAGAGGGCGATGTTGGGTGACTCCAGAAATTCAGATAGGTGGGGATGTTTGGCGAGGTAGAGGCTAAGTTCCCACCCGCCTGATTTTGCTGTCTCCTCCGCAACGCCGGTGGCCGTCGCAGCCACCGCGTCTTTATAGTCGGCTACCCGATTTGACCTGTTGTCCACCAGAAGGGCGACTCGTGGGTTTTTGGATAAATTGGCGTACTTGCGGGTTGAGCGTCCCGTGGCGAATATCAGGGTCTTCAGGTCCTCGGCGGCTGCAAAGGAGATGAGGCTGGCGTAGGGGCCTTCCTCACCGCAGGTTGACAAAACCGCAAGATTCTGGCACTTTAAAAGCGATCTCAGATGCCTTCTGAGATCTGAGCTATTCATAATCATCCACCTCGAAGGAGTATCATCGTCTCACTCCTCTAAATTTAAAAATTTTCGGCAATAACCTTTTCGATGAGAATGTAGACGATCCATAGCAAGACAAAAGAATAAGGGTTAAGTCCCTTAAAGGGTGTAAAGTTCAATTTAAAGATCAATCCTCGTCGAGCCGTTTTTTCCATTTTGGGCTCGATGAGTTGAAGCCCGGTCTAAGGATGCGCTTAGCCATCTATTCGAAGAAGGCGCAAAGCTGATCTTTGCGAAGGAAGGAACAGACACAGATTAAGAATAGTAAGCGAGAATAAATAGCTAGAATCCCTCGCTTACAGGTAAATTAGTGCCCAGACCCGGAT
>JBFESM010000111.1:0-6482 GCA_041548445.1 Methanothrix sp.
CATTGTGGCCGCAGCCCTCCTCTCAGCCCTGATGTCCTCGGCCGACACCACCCTCCTCACGGCGACATCGATATTCACCCTCGACATCTACAAGACCGCAAGGCCCGGCGCAAGCCAGAAGATACTGATGAGGGTCTCAAGAGGCGGAACCGTGCTTATAGGGGGCTTAGCGCTCCTCTCGGCCCTCCGCCTTCCCGAGATCATAGCCACCCTTCTTTCGGCCTACACCGTATTTGCCGGAGGTTTGATCGTGCCCCTGGTGGCGGGTTTCTGGAAAGAGAGGTTACGCCTCACCTCCGAGGGAGCCGTTGCCGCGCTCCTGGGCGGAGGCGGGATCGCTTTCTTCTTCGGCACGAGGTGGCCCCTTCTTGGGATGGTGGTGAGCGCAGTCCTCCTCTTTTCGGTGAGCAGGCTTTTCCCTCAGTCCAAAAGAAGCATCAAAGGATAGTCTTTTTCGGGGTCGTACTCGAGCTTCGCCCTGACCTTTGCCCCCTCGTAATCTATCTCCACCTGGGCTTTGATCATCTTTCCGGCAAGCTCACCGTACCCGAAAAAGTTCTTTGCCAGCATATCCCGGTCGATCTTCACCGAGACGGACCTCACGTGAGGCTGGAGGGATATGCTCTCTTCCATCGCCGTCTCCAGACTCTTTGCCGTCTCGATCGAGACGGGCGAGCCCACGAACTGGTGGTAGATCGCCCCCAGCTTTATACCCGCCTCGAAGGCGGCAGTTTCCCTCTTCGTCGGCATAGCTCGATCACCAAAGGTGAAGCCAGATAACCCGCCAGACCTAAAAATACTACCCCCGCCGAGAGCCGGAGATCGCCCAGGCGCCATCCCGCCGCCGCCACTGCCCCTGCCACCAGAATGGGGGGGATGAGCCTCGGATCTCTGGGCTTGGGGTAGGGGATTGTGCTGATCATCAAAAAGGACATCGCAACCATCAGAAAGGCCGTCAGGAGGGGACCGTCAAGAAGGACGCTCACAGCAACGATCGCTCCGGCCCCAGGAATCGGCATCCCCTGAAACTCGCCGTTCTTCTTCGCCGTCACGTTGAACCGTGCGAGCCTGAGAATTCCACAGGCGAGGTAAAATCCACCCAAGATCTCGAATCCGGACCCAAAGGCCGCCCAGGCGAGAAAGGCTGGCGCGACCCCAAAGGAGAGGACGTCCGCCAGGGAATCGATCTGAATCCCCAGCGGGCCATCTCCCACACGTCGGGCGAGAAATCCGTCGAGGCCGTCGGCGGCCATGGCGAGAATTATCAGCATCACTGAGATGGCGAAGCTGCCCTTTGACGCCATCAGGATGGAGCCGTACCCGAGAGAGGCGTTCAGAAGAGATACCGCGTCAGGAAGCCGGATTAGCCTGATAATGCCGGTCATCTCGTCTTCACCGCTACCACCGTCTCTCCGGCCCTGACCCTATCTCCCGTCGCGGCCCTGAGGCTGTAGCCTGGAGGAATCGAAAACTCTACCCTGCTACCAAACCTGATCATTCCGATCCTCTGGCCCCTCTCCACAAAGTCACCGGGCCCGACGTAACAGACGATCCTTCTCACGAGGAGCCCTGTGATCTGGGTCAATCGTACCTCGCCCTCGGGGGTCTCTATGACGATCAGGTTACGCTCGTTTTTTGATGATGAGCGAAAGAAGGCGGGCCGGTGGCCTCCGTCACCGTGCTCTACCGACTTCACCCTTCCCTCCAGGGGAGATCTGTTGACGTGGACGTTGTGATGGTTCATGAATATGGCCACCTTCTCTTGGCACGCCTCCACCACCAGGCCGTCAGCGGGAGAGATCATCCCCTCTCCATGGGGGACTCGTTCAGGGTCCCGATGAAAGAAGGCCATGAATACTGAAAGGGCGAGGGCAGCCCCCGAGAGCGGCTCGATCCCAAGGCTCATCAGAAGGACCGCGGCCAGGAGGGGGACCCAAACCCAGGGGCCGGAGCTTCGAGCCAGCTTCAGGCCGGCTCACCTCCACCGTGTCTGATCTCAGAGGCCAGCTCGTCGATCATATCAAGAAGCTCCGGAAGGAGCATCAGGACAACGTATGCTATGGCGAAGAGGGCGACGGCCGACCCGGCTTTTGCGATCACGTTGTGAGCCAGGTAAAAGCTGTTATCTCCAAACCACCCCTCGCCGTATGCCACCACCACGAAGATGTTCCGAAATAGGTTCAAAGCGTATATCACCGGAACGGAGACCAGAAGGGCTGCCATCTTTCTTTTGAGAGGTGCCTGGACCGACAAGATCACTCCCGCAAAGAGGGCCATGCTCTCGATGGCGGTGCAGGCGAGGACGATCTCCACGGAGTGGCCGTAAAGGGTGATGACGCTTCCGCCGCCTGCGGCCGCCGGAACGTCGAAGGCGTTCAAGAGAAAGAGGGTGAGCTCTGCGGTCTCGAAGATAAGCCAGTCCCTGAGAGGGGCGAGCTCTGCGAAGGGAAAGTAGGCAAAGCCCCCTATCGCCACGGCAGAGCCTGCCCAGTCGCAGGAGCGAGAACGGCAACCCTTTGCAAGGATGATCCAGCCGAGGTAGAAGGAGAAGAGGGCCACCGCCAGGGTCAGGCCCACGTTGAAATAGTCCCCGATGGCCAGGTAATGGGACGGCTGTTTGAGCCAGTGGACCCCGAAGAGGATCCAGCCCAGCCCCGATAGAGCCCGCCGACCTGATATGGCCGAGGCCATAAGGAGGGCGAGCCCTAACCAGAGGACGTTGGCGGTCAGCCAGCCGAGAATCATCGCGGATAGGAAATCCACAGGTTTATTTAGCATTATCTACCAACCGGGAAATCTGTGATGCTTCGGCCCCTTTGACCGGCCGCTGGCGTCTAGTGGGAGTGGTTAGACTTATGGACGGACAGAGATGGAGACCGATTTTGGTGGTCGGTCTTTTGCTCGCCCTGGCGGCGGCATCCGCATCGGCCGAATCTGAGCAGTCTTCAGATCCGGATCCTCTTGCTGAACCGATCAGCACAGCCCTGGATCTATTTTCGGACGATGTGCTCGCAGAAGGCGAAGAGAACCTGCCAGTGATAGTGATCTTCAACGATTGCGCGAAAAAAGAGGTGGAAGGCCTGGAGGTGAAGTACTCCTACAGCCTCATAAACGGGGTTGCGGGCACCATCAGCCCCTCGGCCCTTCGGGAGCTTGCCGCTGACCCGGACGTTTCGGGAGTTTATCCGGACGGGTCGGTGGCGATGGCCCAGCCGGCGAACGCCACCAGTGACAACAGGACCTTCTGCGCCACCAGCAGGGTGAACGCAAAGCCCCTATGGGACCGGGGGATAAACGGGTCCGGCGTGGTGGTGGCGGTCCTCGACTCCGGTATCGACAAGAACCATCCAGATCTCGCGGGAAAGGTGGTGGGCGAGGTCAACTTCGTCGATACTGAGAGGACCACCGACGATCTCCTGGGTCACGGGACCGCCGTGGCGGGGATCATCGCGGGATCGGGGACGGCCTCCGGCGGAGAGTACATGGGTGTGGCTCCGGGGGCGAGCCTTCTGAACGTGAGGGTCATAGACAGCCAGGGCTCAGGTCAGATATCTGACATCATAGCCGGGATCGACTGGGCCGTCGAGAACGATGCAGACGTCCTAAGCATGAGCCTCGGCGGCCTCAACCTCGGCGAGAGTAACCCGCCGATATCGATGGCCGCAGACAACGCCATGGACGCGGGAACCGTCGTCTGCGTTGCCGCAGGCAACCTCGACGAAAGGCTTCTTCTTTTGATGCTGGTCGCCTCCTCGGTCTGTCTCGGGTGCGTCGAGTCGCCCGGCGACGGCGTCAAGGTGGTTACCGTGGGGGCCACCGACTGCGACGACCGGATCGCCGCCTTCAGCGGGTCCGGTCCCCTGCGGGACGGAAGGTACAAGCCGACCCTGGTGGCTCCGGGGGTGAACGTGGTCACGACGGTGCCGCCGAACCTCGATATCGAGGGGAAGCTCAATAGCTATTACGCTGGGGCTTCGGGTACGAGCCTCTCGACCCCCGTCGTGGCAGGGGTTGCAGCGCTGCTCATCCAGGCGGAGCCGGAGATAACACCGGCCGGGGTGAAGGCGGCTCTGACGAGGGGTGCTTTGAGGCTATCGAACACTCAGGACGAGGAGTACGAGGCCTACTACCAGGGAGCGGGCCTCCTGGACGCCCAGGGGTCTTTCGACGTCCTGGGCTCCGATCAGCTCTGCAGCGTCCTTCCCGACCGATGGTCGGCGGGCAGGTGGGTCTACGGCGACTTCTGGGTCGTCGGCGACGACACCGTCTATGGGAGCCTCGATACCGGAGCCGACAGGTTCCAGAAGAAGATGTACGCTCTGGCTCCTGGAGACGTGGACTGGAACTCCAAGTTCCTCTTCTTTACCGACAGGGAGCTATCGAACGTCATCACCACCGTATCGGGGCCCGTAGACGAATGGACCTCGGTCCAGCCCCTGCCAAGGAAGATCCCGGCCAACGGCCAGAGGGTCTTTGGCGCCACCATCAGCATTCCCGAGGATGCTCTACCGGGCCGATACGATGGCTTCATCGAGATATCCGAGAACGGGACGAGAATATTTTCAGTTCCCCTGACGGTCGAAGTGGCCGAACCGATGGAGATGAAGGAAGGCCGGGGCTCGGCCTCCGGGTCCCTCGTCAAGGGCGAGTGGGACTACCGCTATGTCGACGTTCCGACCAGCACCGACGAGCTGAAGTGCTCCCTTTCGTGGGAGGACGAATCCGACCTGGACCTCTTCCTCCTATCGCCCACCAGCGAGTACTACCCTGCGGGGCAGGATGAAGGGGTCGAGACCGTCTCTGTGGAGACGCCCCCCACGGGCCGATGGCTGGTGGCGGCCCATGCAAGAAACATTACCGGCGAGGCAAATTACGTTCTGGAGGTGGAACGAACCCTTCTAGCCAGCTCGCCCAAGAGGTGGTCCGTTGGCTCTGCAAGTCCTGGCGAGACGAAGGAGGCGACTTTCAGCCTCAGAAACGGCGGCCCAGCCCTTGCCAACGTCACTTACGTCGGGATGATGGAGAACGTCGAGAAGGAGGGGTGGACCGACTCGATCGGGGACAAGGTGATCTGGACGGTGCCGATAGAGGTCCCATCGAACGTCACACGGCTCGGCGTGAGGCTCGCCTGGGACGATCCCGAAAGCGATCTCGCCCTTCTCCTCTTCAACGAGAACGGAAGGCCCGTGGACGTCTCCTACGGCGGCGACGTCGGAGAGGAGGTGGGGGCCACCCATCCGGCCCCCGGCATCTGGAGGGCGATAGTCTACGGGTATCACGTGACCACGAAGGCGAGACAGCCCTTCGACCTCGAGGCGACCTTCTACGTCCAGGAGACCTGGTCGTGGGTCGCGGCGACCGGCCCCGAACGGCTCGACTCCGGGACTGAAGGAACGGTCAACGCCACCATCACCGTCCCCTCCGATGCCCCGAGCTTGGGCCTGGAAGGGTACATCCAGGTTCGATCCGACGAAGATCGCTTCACCATCCCCGTCAGCCTCACCGTAGGAGGGGCCTCCCTCACAGGAGATAGCAAAACCGACCTCATCGACATAGACGGCGACGGCCTCTATGAGAAGCTATGCGTCGAGGTGGGCGTTGACGTCACCGCCCCCGGCGACTACAGGGTCGAGGGGAGCCTCCTGGACGGAAACGGGTCTGCGATAGAGTGGCTCGGCAGCACGGAGCGACTTGAGGGCGACGGGTCGATCGAGATCTGCGTCAACGGAAGTGATATCGAGAGCAGGGGCAAATGCGGGCCTCTGCGCCTTGAGAACCTCTTCCTCTACAACGGCGAGGGGGACATAATTGACCGGTACGAGGGGAACATAACGATTCTGAAGTGTCCCGAGGACTTCCAGCCCTTATCGGCCCGGTTCACTGGCGAGTTCGTCGACGAGACGCTTGAATCGACCTCCGGTTCCAGAACCAAACCGGACTCGATCGTCATCGGCGTTGAGGTCGCCGTCCAGACCCCGGGATCTTACAACGTTGCCGGAAGGCTCGTCGACGACGACGGCTTTGAGATCGAAGGAGTGGAGGTGACCGCAACCCTTGAGGAAGGGGTGCAGACGGTCGCCCTCGCCTTCAACCCCCTCAGGTTCATCATGAAGAAGACGCCGTCCCGCCTCCACCTAATAGATCTCACCCTCAGCCTGAACGGCGAGGTGATCGAGAAGATAACGGAGGCCTGGTCGACGGGGGTCTACAAGCCCGAGGATTTCACCACGGCGAAGAAGACTTACGTCATCTCTTCGGCGACGGCGATGTAAAAAGGACGAATGGAAGAATTGAAGGATTGAGATGCTCCGGCGGCCCCGAACCGACCACGGGGCCGCAACGTCTCATCGTTCTATTCTTTTCCGTTCATTTCCGTTAATATTTTCTGCTCGTTTTCGCGGGGGCTTGTGACCTAAACTCCGCCCTTTTTAATAACCAGGTTTGCTTCAATTGGAATTCCAATCTTCATCTTCACCAGAATC
>JBFESM010000112.1:0-6460 GCA_041548445.1 Methanothrix sp.
CGAAGGTGAAGGTGGAGGGCGATACTCTCGACGTCATCAACCTCCACCTCAAGTCCCGAAGGCCCTCTTACGTCGAGGGTCAGGTGGACGGGTACAGCTGGAAGACGGCCTCAGGCTGGGCGGAGGGCTTTTTCATATCAGCGATGAAGAGGGTCGGCCAGGCTCTCGAAGCCCGGATCCTGATCGATCGGCTCTTCGATGAAGACGAGAACGCCCTGATCGTCGCATGCGGCGACCTCAACTCGAATCTCACCGAGGTCCCGATCGAGGCGATGCGTGGTGAGGTCGAGAACACCGGCAACGCAGATCTCGCGGGCCGTGTCATGATGCCCTGCGAGCTGACCGTCCCCGAATCTTCCCGCTACTCGTACCTTTACCTCGGAAAAGGCAGGATGCTCGACCATCTTCTCGTCTCGAGGGGCATGCTTGCCCTCTATACCGGCGCCGAGATCCACAACGAGCTTCTCCACGACGAGTCGATCGCCTTTTCAACGGACAAGAAGTTCCCCGAATCGGACCACGCTCCGGTGATTGCAGAGTTCGAGCTGCCCTGAAGGCGAGGGTGGGTAGGGGCGAGAATCTCATAGAAAACATACATATCCACCGTCCCCCAACCTGTGATGATATGACTAACTTCAAGGTCCTTCTGGAGGGCGCCTGGCTTGTCAGAGACGTCAAATCCGTAGACGATGCCATCGGGGTCGCGATATCGGAGGCCGGAAAAAGGCTGAACAGCAAGAAGCTAGACTTCGTGGAGGTGGAGATGGGCCAGACGATCTGCCCTGCTTGCGGCGAGTCCCTGGACGGGGTCTTCATGGTGGCGGGAACAGCGCTCGTGGGCCTCCTCTTCGAGATCAAGGTTTATGACGCCGAGAACGAGGAGCACGCCTTCCGGATAGCAAAGGCGATGGTCGGGAAAGCCCTGGGGGCGGTTCCCTTGAAGCTGGTGGAGACAGAAGAGATCGAGGGAGGGCGGACCAGAAAGCCGGAGAGGTCCAGATAAGAAAAAGATCATAGAAGCGACGAAAGACCGAATGATGGAAAGTCGAAACGACGGACGAGAGCGGCCCTTCAGAGCTGAACAAAGGCATATCAGCTTTGTTTCCTCTCCCACTCCGCAACCCTTGCCCTGATGATCTCTCTGCTCATTTTGGCGTCGGTGACGATCAGATCATCCTGGATCCATTTCGGAAGGAAGGAGACAACTCCGCCCCGGCCCCCCTCCCTGAACCGCCGGTCGCAAAAGAGGATCACGCCCCGCTCCGAAGCGTCCCTGATCACCCTTCCGGCCGCCTGCAGGCCTCTGTTTATCGCGGGCAGGGTGTAGGCGATCAACATCCCGTTCTTCTGGCCGTACTTCTTGACGTAGTACTGGTTGACCTCCCTTTGGATCTCGTTGTAGAAGCCTAGAGGCAGGCCGACGACGGCAACGCCGTTCAATGCTTCGCCCTTGTAGTCGATCCCCTCGGCGAGCTTGCCGCCCGATACGCCCAGAAGGACGGCTCCTCGCCTCTTTCCCGCCTTGAAAAAGTCGTCCAGAATCGCGGGGACGTACTCAGCGTTTCTCGGCTCGGTGTAGAGCATCTTTCCGGCCTTCCTGGCCACGGCCTTGCAAGTCTTCTCGTACTGGTTCATCATCGAGTATGATGTGAAGAAGACGGCGACGTTTCCAGGCACCTCCTCGATGACCGCCTCGATGTGCTCTGTGATCTCCCTTCTATTTTGGGCCTCGTCTCTTTTTTCCATCTGGGTGGTGGCGGTTTTGGCTACTATGAGAAGTCTGTTCTCCGAGGGGAAGGGGTTTGGGAGGCTGATCTTCTTCGCTCTGTCCTTCTCTCCCAAAAAGTACAGCTCGTAGGCGTCCAGGGGCGAGAGGGTGCCGCTGAGCATAACAGTCGCGTTGATGTTGTCCACCACCCTTCTGACCAAAGGCGCGGGGTCGATGTTGTTCACCTCCAGCCACGCCCTCTTTTTGTCGCCGGTGCCGCTGACGGTGATCTTCCTCTGGTATGCGAGGTCTCTTTCGGCCATCTCCGCGTCGTTCAGGAAGAGGAGGACCTGGGCCAGGCTCGGCTCGATATCTCCCTGCAGATTTTCGCGATCTCCCTCAGCCAGCTCCAGCTCCGCCACCATCACCGCCACCTCCGTCGCGGCCGAAAGGGCCTCCTCAACGTCGTCGAACCCCCGGTACAGGAACTCGCGGAAGAGGTCTGCGTCCAGAAGCTCTTCGCCCTCCTGCATCCGGGACTGGCGGCTCTGGATGTACTTTCGAAGCCTTGGAAGAAGGGTCTTGATCACCTCAACCCCCCTCAATCGTGAAGACGCATCCAGGGAGGACTCTTCAAGCCTCGACTGGCCCATCGACTGCTGGTATTTCTCCGCCTCTTTCTCAGCAAGGTCGATCATCCTCTGGGATAGGATTCTTGTGTTGAGGGCCCTGACGGCGTCGCCCAGGTTGTGGGCCTCGTCGACGAAGAGGGTCAAAGATTCCCGGTCCATCTCCAGCCAGTCGAAGATTATCTCCTGGAACTCGGGGCTGAAGAGGTGAGAGTAGTTGAGGATGACCAGGTCGCTCCCCTTGGCAGAGAGGCTCATCACCTCGTAGGGGCAAATCTCTTTGCACTCTTTGAGAAACCGGTCGGGAGACCTGATGCCTTCCCTGAGGTCGTCCACCAGGTCCAGGATCAATCCAGAGTGTCTGAAGTGGGGCTTTCCGGCGAGCTCGAAGACCTCTCTGCTCATGAGGTAGTAAGGGCAGAAGGTCCTGTACCCTGGAACGCTCTGAGGCGAATTCCTGTCCTTGGAGGGGTCGTAAAACTTTCCCCCCAACTCTCCAAGCCTTGTGATCATTCTCCTCTTCGTCCACTCCCGGAGCCTTGAGCAGCCGGCGTAGACGCTCTCGCCGGTGAACTCATCGGCGATGGGGCACATCTTCTGTTTGCCCACCATGTAGGTTATGGTTGGGCGGTGCCTGGTTTTGGACCAGATCTTCTCGATTTCGTCCAGGTATACATCTATCTGGCTGACCGTCCTCACCGCCACCGCGATCTTGCCGGGAGCTGCCGCCAGGGCTGCGGAGATGCAGCTGGTCTTTCCGCTGCCGGTGGGTGCGTCGATCATCAGCACCACATGATCCCCGTCTCTCACGGTCCCATAAACGTCATCCAGCATGGCGTCCTGGTAAGGCCGCAGCGACTCGTAGGGGAAATAGTCCAGATACACGCTAGCGTGGTTTCAGCTTAAAGGTGATAAATGCTATCCATCTGTCTTGGTCTTCTCAGCGGCCTCATCTTCTCAGCTCACCCTTAGAACGCCTCAATTAAAAAGGTTTAAATGTAATTGCGTTATATGATATTCAGGGAGTTACATGAAAAGTGCGATCGCCCTTTTGCTCGTTCTGACGACGTCTGTCGCCGCCCTGGCGACGACCGCCTCAGCCTCGCCGGCCTTTCAGGACGGGTTCGTCACTGGGTATCTCGACGTCAGCGGGGAAGGTCAGACCGAGATCGTGAGCACGAATCTGGACCGATCGAAGGGGTTCACCAACACCGAGGTTCTCTACGGGAAGGGCTCCATAGACTACTTCTCGACCGGCCTGTTTAACAAGTCCGGGGACGTTTATCAGATCGACCGGAAGATAGAGTTTCCCAAGGGGCTTCTCGTAAACGTTCAGCATTTTGATTCTTCCCGGGTCTTCAACGGGACGGGCCTGGACATATCCAACGTCAACGTCGTCTCCTCCTACTCGGGCTACGATCGTCTGGTCATCGCCCCCAACTGCACAACCTTCGACGTCAAAAGCGAGTTTAACGGGATATGGGACCTGGAAGCCTTCAGGAAGGACGTCTACCAGAACATTGATACCAAGACGATGCTGGACGGAAAGTTCGAGATTGACAAGCAATTAACCTTCACGTGATCTCTGATCGGCGCCGGCGTCAAGACAATTGTGAGCCTCGGACCTTATGGGTTTTGAAATTATATGATCAGCTGAATTGAGGTATATTCATGGGATTACTCAACCGAATGAGCACAGTAGTCAAGGCCAAGATGAACACCGTGATGGACAGGGTAGAAGATCCCAACGAGACGCTCGACTACTCTTACCAGAAGCAGCTTGAGCTTTTGCAGAATGTAAAGAGGGGCGTTGCGGAGGTCACCACCTCCAAGAAGAGGCTGGAGCTTCAGAAGGCTAAGCTAGCCCAGAAGATGGACCAGCTCGACTCTCAGGCGAGGGAGGCGATAAAGTCCGACCGGGAGGACCTGGCGCGCCAGGCTCTCGAGCGGAAGAGCACGCTTACTGTCCAGACCCAGAGCCTCGATCAGCAGATCGCGGACCTGGAGCAGGAGCAGGCAAAGCTCGAGGCGACCGAGAGGAGGCTCTCCGCCAAGGTCGAGTCCTTCAGGGTCAAGAAGGAGACTATCAAGGCCCAGTACTCCGCCGCCGAGGCTCAGGTCAAGGTGACCGAGTCGCTTACGGGGATCAGCGAGGAGATGGCGGACGTGGGCCTTGCGGTCCAGAGGTCCGAGGACAAGATCGAGACGATGAAGGCGAGGTCTGCGGCTCTCGACGAGCTGGTGGAGAAGGGAACTCTCGAGGACTTCACCGGAAGCGACGATATCGAGCGGGAGCTTGCCAAGATCCAGGCTAAAAGCGGCGTCGAGTCGGACCTCGCTCGACTGAAGGCGGAGGAAGGAAAATGATCATCAGGATAATGGGCGAGGGCCAGTTCAAGCTCTCAAGCGCCCTCCTCGACGATCTGAACGTCATCGACAACAGGATCGTCGACTACGTCGCGAAAAACGACGAGGCCAGCTTCAAGCGAGAGCTATCAAGCCTCATCTCAACGATAAAGGGGAAGGGAGAGCCTTTGGACCCAAAAGAGATCGTCGAGTCGGATATAATCGTGCCCCCGGCAGATTTGACCTTTGACGAGGCGAAGAGGGTCTTCAGCGGATGCGGCCTGATCGAGGATTAGGATCGAATCGAAAGATCGCAGATCGTCGGAATAATAGCATCATCAAAATATGAGGATTAGAGCGGTATCCCCCAGAGGGGGCATATTATGTACGGTACAATATCGATGCCTGCTGACGTTGCCCAAATGAGCGAGTAACTTATACCTCCTCGGTCTCTGCGAATAGGTAAGTTGCATAGCGGCCCCCTTTAGATGAGGGTGAAACGTTATCGTCCCTATGGTATGTTGCGTGAGAGTGTTTCTCCCATATCAATAAGCAGCAGTCCCTCTCTGGTATCTACTTACTCTTACCCTCTTCGCGAAGGTGAAATACTCCCTGTGAATCTCTTCGCGAAGCCTCATCTTCGAGTGGAATCGTCACTATATTAGAGCTACAGGCACAAGAACGGAACCAATGGAAAAAGTGATTAAAATCTCAAATCGCCTTTATAAACCTCTGCCCCGAACTCGATTGCCTCTTCCACAGCGGCACGACCCTTCATCGGGAATATCCTCTCTTTTGCCGTCTCAGTATATGCCACTGAGTTCTTCAAGACGGGAGCGTACTTGCTGAACTTGTCCAACTTGACTACGTAGCCCTTCAAGTCCTCTACAGGATATGCATCAAATCCGTTACGTTCAAGGAGCTTGAGAGCCTGGTTCCTTTCTCCCACTGACTTGAACTCATTGGTCATCTGGGATTTCCGGGAGGTCTGAATGTAACTTTTAACGGGAAAGGTGTGGCCCTGGGACTCGGCGCAACGGGAGCCCTTGGTGGAGAGGCTACATTCAATGTTCGACCTGAAGATCTTAAGTCGTTATCGAATGTTCCTTTTTCTGCTACGAGTATATGTCTTGTCGGCGGCGGATTTATTGTACAGTGGTATGCAAACGGTGCATATATAGGTAGCGGAATATTCTACGGATTGGGCGTAGATATCGGCACGCTTGGCGGCGGTTGGGGATCATTCTCCTGAAACGCCATCCTTTTTTATTTTTCGTCCTGCAAATAAGGATCGTGATCTTTAATCGGTTGAATTTTTGAGGGAAGGAAGCCCACCGAGCCTCTCCTCCAGCTCTTTTAGCTGGACCTCCAGCTTCTTCTGGCCGATGGCGTTGGTGAGGTCGCCCCGGGTCCTCTCCAGAAGGGAGCGGGCCATGTCCCCCTTCCGCCGTAGCCCCTTGGTGATGGCGTCAGGATAGTCGAATAGCATCAAGAGGTGATAGATCTCCTCCATCGCCCCCAGGTAGACCTCGCCCTCCTCGGGTCTCCCCTGCCTGATCAGGTCCAGGACGTGACGCCTGAGCTCTCCCGTCGTGTCGCCAAGACCCCCAAGATAGCCGGTCATCTCGACACCGATCTCTTCGGGCGTTGGAGTACTCTGGCCTGTGATGATCGCGTAGACGATCCTCGCCTCGGCGTACTCCTGCTCTGCGCCGTCGACGAAGCCCGCGTACCGGACGTCGGGATGATCTTTCAGAAGGTCCTGGATCCTGATGAG
>JBFESM010000113.1:0-6450 GCA_041548445.1 Methanothrix sp.
AGTCGGTGGATCTGGGCCTTCAGGCTCTCGATCGCAGGGGCCTTGTGAGGCGAGACGAGGGGTCCCTCTCGGTCCATCCCCTGGTCCAGTCCCTCGCCTTCAGCCGCCTCGACGATGGAGAGAGAAAGACCTGGGCCGACGAGACGGTGAGGGCCGTAGGTGGCGCTTTCAGCTCTTACCTGGAGGACCTATCCACCTGGCCGGAATGCGGCCGCCTCCTTCCCCACGCTCTCGCCTCAACGAAGAAGGTCGAGGATCTGGGGATCGGTTCCGAGCCCGCCTCCCTCCTCTTAAACCAGGTCGGGCTCTACCTCCACCGGAGGGGCGACTTCGCCGGAGCGAGAAATGTGCTCGAGAGGCTGATCGTCCTCGATGAGAGTTTTTACGGCCCAGGCCACTCGGAGGTAGCCACCGACCTCAACAACCTGGGGTCGGTCCTGCGGGTCCTCGGCGACCTAGCGGGGGCGAGGGAGTGCTTTGAAAAGGCCCTCGACATCGAGGAGGCGCAAGAGACCCCGGACCGGCTGAAGATAGCCATAAGGGCTAACAACCTAGGAACGGTTCTCCGGTCCCTGGGCGATCTCGACGGCGCTCTCGCCGAATTCGAGAGGGCTCTTGCCATCGACCGGGACGCCTACGGCCCCAACCACTTCAAGACTGCGATCCGTCTCAACAATCTGGGGGAGGTCCTCCAGGAGATGGGCGACATCGACGGGGCGAGGGATAGCTACCAGCGGGCCTTCCGGGTCTTCGAGCAGTTCCTGGGGCCCGGCCACCACTACACCCAGCGTGCGCGGGATAACCTGGCCTCTATATCGCAAAAAGGTTCGGAGTGAAGGAATTTTACCGGCTTGTAGAAGCCAGCCCCCACCCTCTCGGATCGAACTCGTTGTCCTTGAAGTCCTTCACCACGGCGTAGCCTGAAGTCACCAGCATGCTGTTGAAGTTGACGAGGTAGCCAGTCTCGGGATCTTCAACGTAGGCGACGCAAACCCACCGTCCGTATCTGTCCTTCCCGCCTAGGTCGTCCACGTCCAGTTGGACCGTCTCGCCGAGAAGCATGGTCTCTGCGAAGAACTTGGCGGCCTTTCCCGCGGGGGTATCCATCTCGGGGCTGTCGACGTCTGCGAGCCTCACCCTCCCGAGCCCCTCGACGTCGAAGGTGTCGCCGTCGACGACCTTCGTCACCACTCCGGCGACCACCGTCGTCGGGGCTTGCGCCCAACCTTTCGAGCCGCCCGTTTGGGACTGGGCGTCTTCTGGCGGCCCCCGCTCCAGACACCCGGCCCCGGCCAAAAGGGCCGCCAGAACCAAAATGATCACCACTGCTGACGGGATCTTCATGAACCACCCCACCAATCACGGCCACCCGTAACGCCACTTGGGGACTTCGTCGTCGGTCAAAAACCAGACCTGGCCGTCGTTATCGTCGTCGCTGAGGGGCAGGGTTCTGTCCACCTCCAGGTTCGAATCCGTCTTCAGGACGATCGATTCATCGGAGTTGTCCAGCCATCGGCATTCCCTGGTCACAAGATGGCTCATCCCGGGCTCGATAGAGGTCTCCTCGGGGATTGTCAGAGTGACGCAATCCCCGCTGGTGGTGGAGAGGGTCCAGCCGCCGACGTCCACCCTCTCGCCGCCCCGGTTGAAGATCTTCACCCACTCGCCGCCGGGCTCGTTGTCGTCGCCGGCCGGGTTCAGCTCCACCTCGCCGATGACCACCTGACGAAATGCGGGCCACCAGTCCAACGGATCGAACTCGTTGTCCTTGTAATCCTTTACAACTGCAAAACCGTCGTCCACCAGCATCCGGTTGAAGTTGTCGCCGACCTCACCCGATGGGCTTTCCAGGCGGACGACGCAGATCCATCGGCCGTACTTGTCGGTCCCCTTCGAATCGTCCACGTCCAGGTGGACGTACTTTCCCTGGAGGTGGAGCCGGGTGTATAATTTAGCGGCCTCGCCCTCCGGGGTGCCGATCTCCGGCGAGTCGACGTCCGCCAGCCTGACTCTGCCGAAATCGGTGACGTTGAAGGTGTCTCCGTCCACGACGTTGTAAACCATGCCTGTGGCATTTATCTCGGGATGACCAGATTCCCTTGCGGAATCGCTCTCGCAAACTGAGCCGGTAACGGAGGCCAGCAGCAAAAAAACGATGACTGAGGACAGTCCTCTCATTTCTCTCTCCGGAGAATTTCAATCCCTTCAAAAGATCGTTTGCGGCTTCAAAGAAAAAACGGGTTTCTGCGCTCGGAATAGACGGAGGGGCTGAATGCCGACGCCCGGCAGTAGCCGGACGACCGCTCGCCCTCGATCTCATCTACTCTCTCAGGTCCTCGATGATCTCCTCGACCTCTTCATAACCTTCCTGGTAGAACTCCTCCTCGTCGGGGGCCAGCTCTTTGAGGAGCCTCAAAAACTCACCGGCGTGGACCCTCTCCTCGTCGGCGATGTCCACCAGGACCTCCTTGGCCAGCTCGTCGTCCGTCGACTCCGCCAGCTGCATGTAGAGCTGGACCGCCTCGTACTCGGCGGCTACCATGTACCTCACTGCTCGGATCAGCTCCTCACCGGTGAGCTTCCGATCGTGGGCTAGACCTGCAAAGGGGTTTGCAAACTCTGGCATATCTTCTTCCTCCAATAACGTTCCAACTTCGCTTTTACATTATCAGGTCCAAGCCAGCGATAAGGGTTTCGGTCTTCCTCAGATTCCAAAGCCAGAGATCTCGGCAAGGGACTAAAAATAAAACGGCGGAAGGGATTCGGGCAGGGCCACCCGAGCGGGAGGTTGCGACCTCATTCCGCTCTTCGGGCCGCCGCCACCGCCAGGTACATGAACGGCGTGTCTAGGGCCGCGATCAGGAGCTTAATCACGTACTGGCCCACCATCAGCTCAATTAGGACGGAGTTTGGAAGAGTGCCGTAAAAGGCGAGGCTGATGAAGATCACTGTGTCGATCAGCTGCGACGCCATCGTCGAGGCGTTGTTCCTGAACCATAGATGCCTTCCTCCGGTCTTCTCTCTCCAGAAGCCGTAAGCCCAGACGTCGTGATGCTGGCTCACGAGATATGCGGCCATCGAGGCTGCGATCACCCGAGGGGCAAAGCCGAATATCGCATCGAAGGAGGTTGCAAGTCCCAGGTCCATCACCGGCGATGCCGACCACCGGACCGCGATCAGAATTGAGACGAGCATCACGAGGTTTGCGATAAATCCGGTCCAGACGGCTAGCCTCGCCTTCTCCTTTCCGAAGAGCTCGCTCAAGATGTCGGTCATGAGGAATGTGGAGGCGTAGACTAAAACTGCCGCTGGCGCGATGAACGGGCCGAAGGCGATCGTCTTGACGGCGATGAGGTTTGCAAGAACCGTCAGGGAGGCGAAGACACCGATCGCGATCTCCACCCCGTATCTCGTCGCCAGAACAGCGCAGACCGTCACGATGGCGAGGGTCGCTGCCCCCCAGAATATGGGGATGAAATCCATGAATTAATTTACCTCACTTTACTTCTGATCCGGCAAGGGCGAAGTAGGCGAGGAGCGCCTCCAGCTGTATCCGCTCGTTGGCGCCTTCAGTCATCCTGAAATCGATCTCTCCGATCCTGTCCATCAGCCTCACCACGGTGGTGGCGGATAGGTCGTCGGAGTCCATCAAGCTGAGCATCTGCCGGTGGATCTGGATTATGACGTCCTCACCCGAGAGCCCCTGGACCAGGAGGAGCTCATCGAGGAGGCTTCTAGCCTGGGTGAACTTGCCGGCGATGGCGGCCTCGATCAGCTCCTTGATCTGCTCGGGCCGGGCGGTGGCGGTGATCTGATAGATCGTCTCCTCAGTCACGGAATCCTCCATCAAAGATGCAGCCTGGAGGGCGTTGATCGCCTTTCTCATGTCGCCCCTTGCGACGTAGACGATCGCTCTCATCCCTTCTTTCGTCACCTTGACGTCCTCGTCTTTGGCGATCTTCTTCATCCTCTCGGTGACGGCCTCATCGGAGAGGGACCGAAACCGATAGACGGCGCACCTCGACTGGATCGGCTCGATTATCTTGGAGGAGTAGTTGCACGACAGAATGAACCTGCAGATGGAGCTGTACCTTTCCATCGTCCTCCGCAGGGCGCTCTGGGCATCGTTGGTGAGAGCGTCGGCCTCGTCGAGGAATATCACCTTGAACTCGGCGTCGCCAAGGGGCGCGGTCCTGGCGAAGTCCTTGACCTTGTGTCTCACCACGTCGATCCCCCGCTCGTCGCTGGCGTTCAGCTCGATGAAGTTTGCCCGCCAGTCTTCGCCGAAGAGCTCCTTCACCATGCTGATGGCGGCGGCGGTCTTTCCCACCCCCGGTGGCCCTGAGAACATCAGATGGGGGACGTTCCTGCTCCTGACGTAGGACTTGAGCCTCCTCACTATCTCCTCTTGGCCCACCACGTCGTCCAGGCTCGTCGGCCTGTACTTCTCGATCCAGATCTCCTCTTTAATTCCTGACCCCTCCTCACGAACGACCTGACTCTATCCGTATATCAAATTTCCCTCGATACCTGAGAGACCATTACAGAAGCCATCAGAGCAGCCGATCCGAAAGATGCAGACGAAGGCGATCTATAAAGATTTGAGCTGCTTCCAATCAACATCTAAAAATTCTTATATAAAACCACCCTCATTATGCAGAGAGGCGAATTTGATGAAAGGATCGAAAATCGCGTTTCTGGCGCTGGCCCTCCTGGCGGTGCCGGTGGCGATGGGGGTGCCCCCCTCATCCTCGGTCTACTGCGATGCCCTGGGATACGACACCGAGATCAGAACCGACCCCGAGACGGGCGGCGAGGTCGGATACTGCATCTTCCCCGACGGGTCGGCCTGTCCGACCTGGGACTTCTACCGGGGCAAGTGCGGCCAGAACTTCACCTACTGCGAAAAGCAAGGCTACAGGATCGAGAACCGGGTGGAGGATATGGGAACCTTCACCGTAATGTACGCGGCCTGCGTCTTCAATGACTCCTCCGAATGCCTAGAACAGGATTACTTCGATGGCGAGTGCGGGCCCTCCAACTGCAGCCGTTGGACGATGAAGGACGGGTGCAATCTCGCCGTCGAGTCCGAGGGCCTCATCTCAAAGGTGGCCAGGATCAACAACTCCGAGGGCCAGACCGCCGAAGATGTCAATGGTTGGGACGTCACCTACAGGGGCGAGGACGGAAAGTGTTACACTTACTACGCGGCCCAAGCCCCTCTGCAAGGAATGACCGAGCCTGTGGAGGTGGCCTGTCCTCTGGGTGTCCAAGCCTTTGACAGCTACATGCTGGACTTTGAGGGTGCTATCGCCGCCATGAAGTCGATGCGCTGCGGCGGTACCTTCGTCGAACTGAGCCTTTACTGGCCCTTGACCTCGGAGGTTGAAGAGCCAGAGTGGCACATCAAGACTACAATCGGAAACGAGATCGTCATAGGAGCAAACTGCGGGAAGGCCGAGTGCTCCACGGCCGCCTGAGGGGGGAGGGCGCACGTCACCCCCACCCCGAGGCTGAGAACGGGAACCAGGTTTTGAATCGAGACTATGCAGTTCCTGTTGCCGAAACTGTGGGGCGAGCCTTTTCGCATATATTATATAAAGGCGATCTCATAGATAGGAGAGATGTCGCATCCAGAATTTTACAAGAATCGGTTCGCCGGCAAAACCGTGATCGTCACCGGAGGCGGAACCGGCATCGGCAAGCAGGTAGCAAAAGACTTGCACGCCGAAGGCGCTTCTGTACACATCCTGGGGCGCAGGTTGGAGAAGCTGGAGGAAAGTCGGGAGGAGGCGACTCGTGGGGAGGCAGACCCCAATGGCGATCGTTTTTTCTGCCACCGGTGTGACATCTCCGATCAGCGCGAGGTGAGGGAGGCGTTTGACCAGGTCATGAAGGAATCTGGGCCAGTTTACGGTCTTGTGAACAACGCCGCCATCAACCCCTCTCGAAATGACATCCTGAAGACGGACCTGGAGGACTGGATTGCCACCTTGGACGTGAACCTCACGGGCGCCTTCAACTGCTGCAAGGCCGCTGTTGAGCAGATGCTGGCCAGAGGCGGGGGAAGCATCGTCAACATATCCTCTGTGGGCGGTTTGAATGCGTTCCGCACCCGTACGTCTTATAACGCGAGCAAGTTCGGGCTCATCGGCCTCACCGAATCCCTGGCCCTGGATTACGCCATGCAAAACATCCGGGTCAATGCCGTCTGTCCGGGTTACGCCCTCACCGAGCTTACAGCCCCGCTATTTGAGAAGATGGGCAAAGAAAACTTCGAGGCCCTGGTGAAAGCTCACGCCATGAACCGGCTGGGCAGACCCGAAGAGATATCTCGAGCCGTCCTATTTCTCCTGTCGGTGGAGGCCAGCTTCATCACAGGCGTTGCCCTACCCGTGGATGGGGGGTATCTTCTCAAAGGATGAAGCTATTGTGGGTGATCGCAATAAC